>NZ_MUFG01000004.1:0-147716 GCF_001996065.1 Salinivibrio sp. MA351
TTATTAGATTATTCAACTGAAAAATAAAAAGTTACAAATTATTATTTTATTTTAATCCATTTTGGCAGCGCTAAATTGATTTGCGCGCACGAGCTTTTACTCTAGGCCTCCCTTTAAACCGCGAACAAGTAAGCAGATGAAAAATAATAAGATCGTTTATCTCGCCGTTGCCACCGCACTCGGCTCGCTTTCCACCACCGCCCACAGCGCGGGTTTTCAGTTAGCAGAAACCTCAGCAACCGGCCTTGGCCGTGCCTTTGCCGGTGAAGCCGCAATGGCCGATAACGCCAGTGCGCAATTTCGCAACCCTGCCCTGCTCAGCTATTTGGCGGATACCCAGGTATCAGCGGGTGGCATCTACGTGAATCCCAATGTCGATATTGATGGCACGAATACAAACACTTCAGGCAAAAAGACGGCGACATCAACCGATGATGTCGCTCATGATGCCGTGATCCCTAACTTTTACTTTTCGCATCAACTCGACGACCGCTTGACCGCGGGCATCGCGCTGGCCACCAACTTTGGCATGGAAACCGATTTAGGCAACGACTTTACCGGCACCCAGTTTGGTAACGAAGCGGCGGTCACTACTTTTGAAATCAACCCAAACCTTGCCTGGAAGGCCACCGACCAGTTGCGTATTGGCGCCGGTATCCGTTATGTGCTGGGGGAAGGCAGTATTGGGGCGAAAAGCAGTGCAAAAGTAGGTAGTATCCCGAAAGGAACAACTTTAAAATATATGGAAGGCGATGATCGTGCCTGGGGCTGGCAATTGGGTGCCGTGTACGACATCAATGACAAGCACCGTGTCGGTTTTAATTACCGTTCCGAAGTGAACCTCACGCTGGATGGGCATGCCGAAGGGTTAACTTACAACAAGATAGCAATTCAAAAAGGTCAACTTACACCAAAAGACTATTTGAGTGGCAACCACTATTCAGGCAGCATGGATCTTACTCTCCCCGCCACCGCCGAGCTATCATCCCTGCATCAGCTGACTGAGCAGTGGGCGGTACACACCAGCCTTAATTGGACCGAGTGGAGCAGCTTTGACAAGTTAGAGGCAGATATTCCATCGCTGTCTAGTGACCCACAAATGGTCAAAGTCGAAAACTGGGAAGATAACTACCGCTTTGCAATCGGCACCACGTATCAGTGGGATCAACAGCTAACACTGCGCTCAGGCATTGCCTATGACACCTCGGCAGTCAGTGATCAAAACCGTACCTTGACCATCCCAGAAACCGATCGTACCTGGTTAAGCGTGGGTGCTGGCTATGAGATGACGCCACAGCTCACCCTAGACGCGGCCTTTACCTATGTCTTTGCCAAAGACGCCCCGGTAAAAGAGCCGCGTGACGGGATCACGTCGGATAAAGGTGGCTCTGATTTCGGCGGTGACTTTGAGGGTGAGACCACCGGTAATGTGTGGTTAGTCGGCGTGCAGGCCAGCTATCGTTTTTAAGTGCTAGACCAATAAACGCTCGCCAGTCGATGGGAGTGATTAAATAAAAACACCACGGTGTCGCCGTGGTGTTTTTTGATCACGCTTGTCCTCAACGAGTTCACGTTAACTTACGGTGCAGCGTCGATATCATCGATAAAGTCATCGAGAAACTCATCATTCAAGGCCGGTTGTTGCTCTAACGCCTCGTCCCCTTTGGCACGATAGCGACGATTTTGTAGATAAGCCTCACGCGCAAACGCATAAGGGTCTGGCGAGTTGTCCAGCTGTGATTCTTGCGATACCAAGGCCGCTCGTGATTCCATGCCATCAAACATCCACTTTAACGCCGACTGCGGCAAGGTCAGTAATGCCAGTGGCGGGTATAAACCATCGACCACTTCGCCGGCGCCTTCTCTGACCGACGTAGGACCATAACCCGGCAGCATAATATAGGCGCCCGTACCGACATCATAGTGCCCCATCGCATCGCCAAACTCACGTTGGTCGTATTGCTGAATATCAGCTGCAGAGGCGATATCAATTAAGCCACCCAAGCCAAACAAGGTGTTAATCCAAAAGCGATTAAAATGGGTGACCGCTTTTTCGCCCTCTAGCATCAGCACGCTATTTAAAAAACTGGCTGGCTCTTCTAGGTTACCCAAAAAATTGGAAATCCCGGTGCGCATTGGACTCGGTACATAATCGACGTAGGCGATCGAAACCGGACGCGCAACATAGGGATCAAGGTAATCGTAATTTACTGTCCACATCGCACGGTTAAATCCTTCTAATGGATCATCGGGGTGCGGCTCGGCACCCGGTGGGCGTGACGCACACCCTGCGACAAGACCTAACATAAGCGCCATTAAACACAGACGTTTCCACATCAAATGGGATTCCTCTATAAAATGAAAGGCTGGGAATGCCCAGCCTTGGTAACAATCTGTCTATTTTGTCTTGGTTACTGCTGTTTGTCGATAACCAGTTCAACCCCTTCGCTTAAGGCCACCGGATCACTGACACCTACCCAGTCGCCTTGCTTAGTCGCGACATTGCCATCTCGGTCAATACGCGCTTTGATCACCACGCTATCAAGCGAAGAAAGTGCCTGCACCGGGTTCAAACTGTCGCTATCAGCCAAGGCCAGTGAAACCGGAAACTTAGACAGTGGGAGACGCTTAGCGGCAATCGGCATCGCCGCCTCAGCCGATGCATGCGCGGAAATGATCAGCACGCCATCCTCGGGTAATTCAACCTGCTCCCCCAGTTTCACCGTGATCGCTATCTTGGCTCCTGCGGCACTGTTGAGAGCAAGCTGGGCACGGGCAATCGACTGATCAAGGGTTTGGTTACGCGGATTGTCTTTGCCAATCAAGGTTTTCATCGCATTCCAGGTCGCGATGGCATCTTGATAACGGCCTTGCTCGAACGCCTGGTAGGCCAGTAACGACATCGCCTGTAGATTAAAGGGATCGTCTTTCACTACAGATTTTAATAAATTCTGCGCCCGGGCACTGTCTGCCTCATCACCTGCAAACAGCAAGGCTTGCGCCAACCCCACTTGAATATCGGATTGCGAGGGTGCCAAGGCATAAGCTTTTTCCATCGCCCCTTTGGCGGTTTCGCCATCCCGATTGGCCAAGCCAATGCGTCCGAGCAACAACCAACCGGTGCTGTCTTGCGGCTCGTGCTGCAAGCGGGTCCGCAACGCCAAGGTAAGATCTTGCATCTCTTGCTGAGTTAATGGCTTCTCGCCCTCGAGTAACCGCTTTGATAGCTCGGGCAACTGTTTGGCGGTTTGCTGCCACTGCGCGACCTGATTCGCACTCCCTTCGATGCCATATAACCCAAAACTCACTATCGCAAGCACAATAAGCCCCGGCACCCATTGCATTGGCGTTAAGCGCAAATGACGAGCTTGCTTGGCTTTTTCTTTTTCAGGGATATCGTCCAACAAGGATTGTTGCAAATCCTGCGTTAAGTCCTGCTCATTATCAATCAGCCCTTCGGCACCCTCAGACTGGATTTCTTCAACCCGGTCATAATAAAAGGCTTTGTTAAGTGCATCCCGGCTGGCTTGATGGTCGTGTTCGCTTTTTTGCCAAAGGGGCCAGAGAAACATCACCGCGCCAAGTACAAAAAACACCAAGGTGGCGCCCCAAAACTCAATCATTTTGGCTCCTTTTTCTGTTCGGTTGATCCATGCTCAGCGGATACTTTAGGCTCTGCGTCGGTCGTTTTTTCTGAGGCTAAGGTCGCTTTCTCTGAAGCTAATAACGCATCAAGCCGTTGTTGTTCTTCATCACTGAACGCCTCATTCAGCGTGTGTTTGGCTCGGCGACTGCGCACAACCATCAACCCAAGCCCCGTGAACATGACCAGTGCAGGCGCAAGCCATAAAACTATGGTGGAGGCAGTCAATGGCGGATTATAGGTCACAAAATTGCCATAGCGTGCAATCATAAAGCTGCGAATTTCATCGTCAGTACGCCCTTGCTGCAGCATTTGATGGACTTTTTGCCGTAAGTCTTGCGCCAGTTCGGCATTGGAATCAGCAATGCTATTGTTCTGACACTTAGGACACCGTAACTCACTGGTGAGGGCGCGAAAACGCGCCTCTTGTTTGGCTGAATCAAACTGATAGACATCAATCGCATTGGCAAATGCTAAGGTCGCACCGGCCCACAATAGGACAATCATGATCACTTTTTTCACGATCCCTCCTCCTGCAATGCGTCAAATTTAGGCTTTAAGGTTTCTTGCCAATTACGTGCGTTAACATCCCCCACGTGCCGGTATTGAATGATGCCGTTGGCATCGATCAGAAAGGTTTCTGGCGCGCCATATACCCCTAAATCAAGCCCTAGCATGCCATCGCCATCGTATAGACTGATCTGGTAAGGATTGCCAAGATTATTCAACCATTTTACCGCTTTGCCGCGATCATCTTTGTAGTTGAGTCCAATGATTTTGACCCCTTGCGACGCCAGTTTATTGAGAAACTGATGCTCGGCATAACAGGTAGGACACCAAGTCGCCCATACGTTTAATAGTAAAGGCTCGCCATTAAAAATAGCCTGGTCATACACTTTGCCCGGCGTTTGCAAATCTTCGAGATGAAAAGCGGGCACCGGCTTGCCCACTAATACCGATTCAAGCTTGGTGGGATCGTCTCCTTGCGCATTTTTATCGAGCTGGGCGACAAAAAAACCAGCGAGAGCAACAAAGGCGAGCAATGGGAGAAACCACAGTAACTTCTTCATCCTTTCGCCTCCGATGTCGCAGTTGATGAGATCGATTTACGACGAAAGCGGTAGCGCTTATCACTGATCGCTAACGCGCCGCCGAGTGCCATCACGATGGCACCAAACCAGATCCAACGGACAAAAGGTTTGTAATAAAGCCGCATCGCCCAAGCGCCATCCGGCAATTCTTCACCCATAGCAATGTAGAGATCTCGGGTTAAACCGCGATCGATGGTTGCTTCTGTCATCATCGAACGCTGAACCGAATAAAAACGCTTTTCTGCTTCTAAATGATTGATAAAGCGCTCGCCATGGTACACATCAAAAGAGGCTACATAGCCTTGATAGTTCGGTCCTTGCTTTTCCGACAAGTCAGTAAAGTTAAAGGTATACCCTTGCAGCGTGACACTGCTTCCTGGCGCCATTTTAACGTCACGTTCAATATCATAATTTTCCACCATGGCCACACCGATGATGGTAATGGCTAAGCCAATGTGTCCCAACACCATCGCCCAATGACTGCGCCCTAACTTTTTGATCCCGACACGGAATGGATGCCGATGCGTGGCGCGTAAATGCAGCTCATAGCCATGCAAGAAGGTAATCCACAGCGCCATGGTGACTCCCATGGCCGCCATCGCTTTAAAGCTATCAGCCAATAAGGCAATGGACCCAATCCCCAAAGCGACCGCCGCGATCCCGCTTGCGAGCATGGGTTTGGCGAGGGTGGAAAGCTTATCGCGCTTCCAACGGATTAAGGGACCAATCCCTAAGAAAAAGGCAAAAGGCAGCATTAGCCATGCAAACAAAAAGTTAAAGAAAGGTTCGCCAATGGAGACCGATCCTAACCCAATTTGTTTGTGCACCAAGGGAAGCAAGGTGCCGATTAAGACTATCACCAACGCGGTCATCAACAAGGTATTGTTAACCAACAAAGCGTTCTCGCGTGAAATGAGCGACACCTTGGTGTTCCCTCGAATTTCTGAGGCGCGCAACGCATAGAGCAACAATGAACCACCAATCACCACCACCAAGAAGCCAAGAATAAATAGCCCTCGCGCCGGGTCGGACGCAAAAGAATGTACCGAGACCAAGACGCCTGAGCGCACTAGGAAAGTACCTAACAAGCTTAATGAGAATGCGGATATCGCCAATAATACGGTCCAGGCTTTAAAGGTGCCCCGTTTTTCGGTCACTGCCAGCGAGTGCATTAATGCCGTCCCAGCAAGCCACGGCATAAACGACGCGTTTTCGACCGGATCCCAGAACCACCAGCCTCCCCAGCCCAGTTCGTAATACGCCCACCAGGATCCGAGTGCGATCCCAAGGGTAAGAAATAGCCAAGCGGCCGTAGTCCAAGGTCGTGACCAACGCGCCCAGGCGGTATCTAAGCGACCGGCCAACAATGAGCCAATCGCAAAAGCAAACGCAACCGAGAAGCCCACATACCCCATATACAAAATCGGTGGGTGGACAATAAGTCCTGGGTCTTGCAGCAATGGGTTTAAATCACGCCCGTCGACAGGAAAGTAAGGTAAGGTGCGATCAAAGGGATTGGACGTTAGAATAATAAAGAGTAAAAAGCCAACCGAAATCATCCCCATGACGGCTAAAACGCGCGCGACAGAGGACAGCGGCATGCCGCGACTAAACACAGCCACCGCTACCGTCCACAGTGCTTGCACCAACACCCAAAGTAATAATGAGCCCTCGTGAGCGCCCCATACCGCAGTGAGGCGATAGTACCAAGGCAGTGCACTGTTGGAGTTACTGGCGACGTAAGCTACCGTAAAGTCATTGGTGTAAAAGGCCCAACTCAAGGCGATAAAAGAAAACAGCAACATGGCAAACATTCCCACAGACAGTGGCCGTGCCATTTTCATCATGCCTTCATGCCCTTTACTCGCCCCATAGAGGGGATAAAAACTTAAAAGTAGCGCCAGCCCCAGGGCGAGGATTAACGCATAATGCCCGAGCTCAACAATCATAACTGACTACCTTGTTTTTGCTCCTCGGTGTATTCAAGTGGCTGATGGTTTTTCTCCATCGCCTCCGCAATTTCTGGCGGCATATATTCTTCATCGTGCTTAGCCAGTACTTCACTCGCTTTCACCGTACGCGAATCAACAAGTACCCCTTGCGCGACAATGCCTTGTCCTTCTCGAAATAAGTCCGGCAAGATCCCCTCATAGGTCACAGTGACGGCAGGGCCTACATCGGCGACATCAAACTGAATTTGCAAAGACTCCTGATCGCGTTTCACCGAGCCTTCTACCACCATACCGCCGATACGAAGACGCTGACCGACTGTTGGCTTGGTCCCATCGGGTTTGCCTTGCACGATTTCAGTGGGGGTATAGAACAAGTCCATATTCTGATTCAAGGCGTAAACAACGAGCCCAATCGTGGTCGAGGCGCCAAGAACCAAAGCAAGGGTAATCCACAATCGTTTCTTACGTCGGGGCGTCATAAGGTGTTCTCCAGTGATTGAGCGTCTTTTATTCGCTGCTCTCGTGCGATTTGTTGTTTAACGGCTTGCAGGCGTTTGTTGTGAGTACGGTGATAACCGATAATCAGCGCAATCATCGCACCCGCGGTGATACCAAACGCACTCCACACATAGGCGGCATAGCCCCCCATGGATAAAAACGCACTGATACTATCAAAATGCATTAGTGGTCCTCCGCCAGCGCACGGACCCACGGTCGATGAGACTCGCGTAACAAAATTTGATTACGCAGCCCCATCAAGGTCAGGGCGATAAAAAAACAAGCGAAACCCAGCAGGCAAACCAATAGCGGCCATAGCATGCCAGGATCGATAGACGGCCGAGCGAACTTAGTGATGGTGGCGCCTTGATGTAAGGTGTTCCACCACTCTACCGAGAAGTGAATAATAGGAAGATTAATCACGCCGACCATGGCTAAAATACCGGCGGCTTGTGAGGCGGTACGCGCATCATCGAACGCGTTGTAAAGTGCCATCACACCGATATAAAGGAACAGCAAAATCAACTCAGACGTGAGTCGGGCATCCCAGACCCACCAGGCGCCCCACATCGGCTTACCCCAAATTGCGCCGGTCACCAACGCTATAAAGGTAAAAACGGCCCCAACAGGCGCAATGGCACCCACGGCCCAATCGGCCATTTTAATCTGCCAGACTCGACCGATAAAAGCGGCTATCGCCATCGACATATATGCACCCATCGACCAGATTGCGGCCGGCACGTGGATATAGATAATGCGAAAACTATCGCCTTGTTGATAATCTGCGGGCGCGAACGCCAGCCCCCATATATTTCCGATCATTAAGCTCAGCCCAGCCAGCACGGCAAACCAAGGGAGCAAAGTCCCACAGAGCCGATAACTCACTTCAGGTTTTGCGTAAGGGTGAAGCCACTTCCACATGACAATTGCTCTACTTCCTGATTAATAATTAATTCACGCTCACACGCAACGCGGCGGCGATAGCAAATGGCGCCAAGGTGACCGATCCCACCAACATGGCGCCAAGAATAGCCAGTTGCCCACTGATGTCTGCCCCTAATGCGGCCATATCAATCGCTGAGGTAGCAAAAATCAGTACAGGGATATAAAGAGGGAGGATCAATAGGCTCAACAAGACGCCGCCTTTACGTAACCCAACGGTTAGCGCCACGCCAATAGCGCCAACAAAACTCAGTGTTGGAGTCCCCAATAACAAGGTTAAGACCACCGCTTGGTAACTAGTGCTATCTAATGACAGCAACAACGCCAGTACCGGGCTCACAAGCAGCAAAGGCAACCCCGTTAACAACCAGTGTGCAATCACTTTGGCGATCACCAACACAGGTAAAGGGACAGGCATCAGCATCATCTGCTCTAATGAGCCGTCCAGATAATCGTCGCGAAAAAGCCGCTCTAAGGATAATAATGCAGAGAGCAAGGCCGCGACCCAGATCACACCAGGAGCAATTTTCTGCAGTAATTGCGGGCCAGGCCCTACCCCTAATGGAAATAAGGTAATCACGATAATGAAAAACCATAATGGATTGAGACTGTCAGCAGGCTGACGGAAGGCCACTTTTAGCTCTCGACAAATGGTCAACCACATGGCTTGGATCATTGGGCCCCCAAACGAATACGACGCAGCAAAGGATGGTCGACAAACATATCTTGATGCGTGGTGAACAATACAATACCACCTTGGTTGACATGCCGCTCGAACACAGCTTCAAGCACCTTCACGCCCTGTTTATCAATCGCAGTTAACGGCTCATCGAGAATCCACAATCGACGGTCGGTAAGCCACAAACGCGCCAATGCTACGCGTCGATTTTGACCCGCTGATAGTTGTCCTGCGGGAATATCTTCGCGCCCAGCCAGGCCGACTTTAGCCAAGGCTTGCCAAATCGCATCACTGTCATAGCGGCCATGCATTTGCATCGCATGAGAGAGATTCTCAAAGGCGGTTAGTTCGCGTTTCACCCCGGGGGTATGCCCTAGAAAGAGAAGGTTACGATAAAACACGTCGCGCTGTTGGGTAATCGTCTGCTGCTGCCAACAGACCTCTCCGCTATCCGCTAAGCCTAGACCCGCGATAATACGTAATAGCGTGGTTTTGCCTGCCCCGTTTGGTCCCTCAACTTGAACAAGATCACCCGGAGACAGAGAGAATGTCAGCGCATCAAACAACACTCGATCATCACGAACACAGCACAGCTGTTTCACTTCCAACATGACAAATGTTGCATCCTGCTTTGTGTTACAAAAGTGGACGCATAGTATCACAATGGTCAAAATGACTGTTAGTTACCATAGGGTTGCAAAGTGTGACTCGCGTAAATAATTGTGAGAAACCATGAAGATTGGGCCAACGAATCCACAACAATGGGTGGAAAAACCAGCAGCGCTTGCAAGACCAATGACAGGTCAGATAGACAGTCGTGCACTGACGCAGGCGCAATTTACGTTGCTAACCGGTCAGTCCCAGGCCTCCCTCTCCGGGGTGCTGGCTCAGTTACACCTATTGCCCGCGCTGACCGCCACTATCCAGCAACAGCCTGCCGCGACACAAACGCTGATGCAATCGTTGCTGTCATTGTGGACGTTACCGAGTCGCTCACACGACCTGAACCCGGAGAAAATCGCCGAATGGCTGTCACAACGCCCCGCAGATAAATTAATGGCGACGTTACTGCGCCAATGGCTGACACCACTATCTGAAGGCGACGGTATGAAGGGCGCATTGCGATTAATGGCCGAACAACGGGTCGCTGAATCGGTTCGCCCGGGCGAGTGGCAATGGGTGCTGCCCTTTTCCGACCCCCAACAACCCCCTATCCGGGTAAACGCGCGTCAATGCGGGGCTCAAGATTCATCGGAGTCGGCACCAAACCTAAGCTGGCAAATTCGACTTTATCTTCCCGTTGGCCGCCAATTTATTCGTGCGGATGTCGACGTCTCAGATGTCGAGAATAAAATAACGCTAACCGCCCCGACACACGCACTCCAGCAGCGAATTTATCAAACGGTTGATTGGCTTAATGATCGACTCGCTCAGCAAGCCATTGCGATGGATATCAATGTTAGTGATAAAGTAGAAACAGTCACACCGAATACAGACGAAGTGCCACCAGGGGCCGGCATTTCAGTGAGGGTATAATGATGAAAAGTGAGAAAGGTGACAAAGATAAGAAAGGTGAAAAAGGTGAGAAACGTGCCATCGCGCTTGGATATGATGGTTATAACGCTCCGACGGTTCAAGCCAAAGCGTCTAACCAACTCGCGCATGAACTCATTGAAGCACTTAATGAACAAGGCTGCCTAATTCACGAAGATGCTCACCTGCTCGCGTGGTTAGAAAAGCTTGAAAAGGAGGATGAAATCCCACCGATTCTTTACCAAGTGATAGCAGAGTTGATTGCTTATGCGTGGGTGTTGGAAGGAAAAACCCCACCAGGCTGGCACGAGCATAAGCCAATCAATACGCAGGTATAAAGACTAGCGTTGCTGATTGGCCGCTTGACGCTTACGTAAACTCAGTAAAAGCTCAGCCTCGGCTTTAGGGAGATCACATTCTTGCATCAGTTCATCCACATCGGCACCGAGGTCGACCATTTTGCTCGCACGGCTATATAAGCGGCTACCTGAATCGTGCATCTCCAGCTCGACGTGCTTTTCCAGTAGATCGTCGACATTGGCAGATAAATCCGCCAACTTTTTACCCATACCCATACTACCGGCACGCAATTCATTAAACTGCTTAGCAAGACTGTCATGGCGTTGACGCGCACTTTTTAGCACGGTTTCCATCGCCTGCAACTTGTTCTCTAGTCGCTCCCGAGCGCGCTTTTCCGCGCCCAAGCGCCACAAAGTGACGATGGCAAACACCACCGTCACCACAACCGGCAACCAAGTAAGCAGCAGCTCAACCATTACAGCATGGCCATTTCATTCCACTCTTCATCGGTCAATAACTTGTTGAGATCGACCAAGATAAGTAGTTCACCATTACGGTTGCTTACGCCTTGAATAAACTTGGCGCTTTCTTCTGTACCGACGCTCGGCGTGGTATCAATTTCTGATGTTTTCAGATATACCACTTCGGCCACGCTATCGACCATAATGCCAATGACTTGGGTTTCTGCTTCAATAACAATCACACGCGTATTGTCTGTGACCTCGGCAGAGGCTAAACCAAAGCGAGAGCGTGTGTCGATCACTGTCACGACGTTACCACGCAGATTAATGATACCCAATACATAGTCAGGGGCGCCAGGGACCGGTGCAATTTCGGTATACCGTAATACCTCACGCACCTGCATTACGTTGATGCCGTAGGTCTCTTCTTCAAGCTGAAAAGTAACCCACTGCAATACTTCGTCATTGACGCCTTCTTTTTGAATTTCAGCTACCTGAGACATTGATTTTCCTCTTTACGCGCTGTGTAACTAGTTATTACGCCATCGCTTTGGCGTCAATCCCCTGATTTAACATAGCAATAAATGCTGGGACATGGATCAAAGCACACATTTTCTCTTTTACCATGCCCGCTAGCCAAGGCCTTTTTCCGGCTTGTTTTCGCCAGCGAATGGCTTTTCCACTGAGAGCTTGTGTGCCTAGGAGTTGATCACACGCCAACCCCCACTTACTGTCCCCCAGTATCACAATATAATTATAGTCGTCCCTGTGCTGATTATCTGCCAGTTTTTCTGGCATCACCCAACGAGCAGTATCAACGACATCAAGCTGTTGCTGCTTCTCTGTCTGCAATCCTAGATACCAATCTGGTCGTCCGATCAAACGATTACAGTCTCCGAGTTGATGAATACCACCTAATTCTGCAAGTGGCACGGCATAGGTAACGCCCATACTCTCAAAAAATAATACCTGAAACTCCGCTTCAGTTTCAGCATTTTCCCACTGTGTGGGAGGAATCTCTTCACCGGCTTGTGTGTCAACCTCGACGTCAACGTCCGCCTGTTGTGCTTGCTCCGTCCTGAACGCCTCATCAACACGCACTTCTTCTTGGTCGGACGTAGATACCGTTGCTTCGGACTCGATGGAGACACCTTCGTCCGTCTCGGTCTCGGTCTCGGTCTCGGTCTCGGTCTCGGTCTCGAATGCAGTCTCTACCTCAGGCACAGACTCGTCTACCGTAATCGCGTCTTTTTCTTCTAGGCCCCAATCAGCCATGGTGTAAGTGTCTGCCACTGATTCAGACGCTTCTTCAACCAAGGGTTCTGTTGTTTCAGTCGCAGTGTCTTGGGCGCGCTCAGTTTCTGTTTGCGTTGAGGTTTCCGCTTGCGCGTCGACTTCAGCTTCTTCATCAATTCTAAGCTGAGCTAACAAACGCTCAACTTCTGCCAGATCGCGCTCTGGCTCGGCATAAGCAACCGGATCGGGCTTCAACGGTGCAGCACTAGGTTGTGGCTTGGGCTGCAAGCGTGGCTGTGTCGGATCATTATCCTCGATCAATGAGGCAGACGACACCCGCGTCACGCCCAAATCGGGTGTGACGGATTGGGAATCGCTTTCCGAGCTGTCACCTAAGTCATCCAGTAGGGCTTCAAAATAGTCATCGAGCGCCTGACCACTGGAGAGGGTGTTATGCTTGTTCATCCTGTTCCAGTCGCTCCAAATAGGTTAATAGCGTTTTGTAAGCAAAGACACCGCGGCAGTTTTTGGCATAGAAAGACGCTGGCATATGTTTGAGGCTCGCATCTCGAAACTTGGTATCAATAGGAACAGCTGACGCCCAAACTTGATCACTGTAGCGAATCTTTAACTCTTGCAATGTTTCTAACGAGGCGCGTGTTCGCTTGTCGTACATGGTAGGAATGATGGTGAGATTAAAGTTGGAGCTACGAGATTTTTGCATGATCTGTAACGTCCGCATCATTCGCTCCAGCCCTTTCATGGCCAAAAATTCAGTTTGTACAGGAATTAAAATTCGATGACTCGCCGCTAACGCATTAACCATCATCACACCTAGTATGGGCGGGCAATCAATTAATACATAGTCGTAGTCATCCGAGAGTGCGCTCAACGCCTTCTTTAGTACCAGCCCCATGCCACCACGGTTACCCATGACACGATCCAACGTTGCCAGTGACATATGAGCGGGAATCAAATCTATGTTTTCATACTGGGTCTTTAAAATAATCGGTTTGACCGTGTCTTTATTCACGGTCTGTAATTGGAATAAATCAAACAAACTTGCCGGAAGCTGCTCCGAATCAAAATTCAAATACGTCGATAGTGAGGCGTGCGGGTCGGTGTCCACCAGCAGGACACGTTTCTTACGCTCGCTAATCAATCCTGCTAATGTCACTGTGGTGGTTGTCTTACCAACACCGCCCTTTTGGTTGGCGATACTCCAGACTATCAAGCCCCACTCCTTATTTTAAATTCAGCTCAACCAGTATGCGCTCGGCAATCCGGTCAAGTGGCAAGTCTTCCGATGAGATGCCCGCTTTGGCGACCGCTTGCGGCATGCCATAAACAACACAACTGTCTTCATCTTGCGCCCAGATCGTCGATCCCGCATTTTTGAGCATGCGTGCACCTTCTCGACCGTCCGCTCCCATGCCTGTTAGCACCATAGATAGGACTTTATCGCCATAGATTTTTGCCGCCGAGCCAAATGTCACATCCACACAGGGTTTGTAATTCATCCGCTCGCCGCCATCGAGAATTTTTAAACGTGCAGCACCCGGCCGACCATCTACCATCATTTGCATGCCACCAGGCGCAAGATAAGCATGACCCGGTTTGAGCATATCGCCATCTTTTGCCTCGGCCACGGTTACCTTACTCAGACCATTTAAACGCTGAGCAAATGCGGCGGTAAATGTCGCTGGCATATGCTGAATTAAGATAATGGGCAGTGGAAAGTTCGCTGGCAGTTTAGTCAGTACCTTTTGTAGCGCAACCGGTCCCCCCGTTGAGGTACCAATTGCCATTAATTGATAGCGCTTACCCGAAGCGGCAAATTTTGCCGGCGCTTTTGCTGAAGACGCCGTACCCGCGGTGGGCCTAGACACCGGACGTGCAGGCGCTCGCACCCCACCCGTCGGTGGTACGGTTTGCTCAGAGCCGGAAGCAGGTGACGGACGTGTGGCGCGACGCATGACCGGGCGCTTACGCGCGATCTCAAGCACGCGCTGCTGGAGTAAGTTCGTTGCCTCATCTCGATTACGCGCGATATCCTCAAACTTTTTGGGAAGAAAATCGAGTGCACCCGCTTCGAGTGCATCTAACGTCGCTTTTGCGCCATCGTGTGTTAGCGATGAGAACATCAAGATAGGTGTTGGCGTTTGCGCCATGATTTGGCGCACCGCTGAAATCCCGTCTAACACCGGCATTTCGACATCCATAGTGATCACGTCTGGCTTAAGTTGCGCGGTTTTTTCAACCGCTTCTTTGCCATTCACCGCACTATCAATCACCTCCATTCTTGGATCAGCGTTGATTATTTCACTCACGCGGCGACGGAAGAAACTTGAATCATCTACCACCAATACTTTTACTGCCATGGGCGTCCTTTTCTCTCATTAACCTGCGTAATGTTTCAACAGGTTGGGCACATCCAGAATCAGGGCGATATGACCATCACTGGTGATGGTTGCACCCGCCATACCCGGTGTACCTTGCAGCAATTCATCAAGCGGTTTAATCACCACTTCCTCTTGCCCAAATAGGGTATCTACAACAAAGGCAATACGTTGGTGAGCAATTTGTACAATCACCACATGCCCTTTGGTTTTATCAATCTCCGTTGCACGTTTACATAGCCAATCTTGCAAGAAGAAAATCGGGATCGCTTTATCTCGAACAATAAGCGTGAGCTGACCATCAACCGTGTTAGTTCGGGACATATCTAAACTGATGATCTCACTCACGTTGGACAGTGGGAAAGCAAACGGGTTGTCTCCCACGCCAACCATAAGGGTTGGAAGAATCGCAAGGGTGAGCGGTACCTTGATTTCCAGCACTGTGCCTCGGCCCAGCTCAGAGTCGATATTGATCGAGCCATTCAGCTTAGTGATGCCCGTTTTAACTACATCCATCCCAACCCCACGGCCGGAAATGTCGGACACTTCTGTTTTGGTCGAAAAGCCTGGGGCAAAAATAAGATTATATGCCTCACTGTTGCTCAAGCGAGCGGCGGCTTCAGCATCCATCACCCCACGGTTAACCGCGATGCTTTTCAGCTTTTCTGCATCCATACCGCCACCATCATCGGCGATGGTCAGCAAGATATGATCCCCTTCCTGGGAGGCTTTTAAGGTAATGGTACCCACACGTGGTTTGCCTGCTTTTTCACGCTCATCAGGCATTTCAATGCCATGGTCAACCGAGTTACGCACCAAGTGGACCATAGGATCCGCCAAGGCTTCGACAAGGTTTTTGTCGAGATCGGTCTCTTCGCCCTGCATTTCCAAGACAATTTCTTTTTTCAAGCTGCGAGAAAGATCGCGGACAACACGAGGGAAACGACCAAAGACCTTTTTGATCGGTTGCATCCGCGTTTTCATCACCGCGCCTTGCAGGTCCGCCGTGACCACATCCAAGTTGGTAACCGCTTTGGCCATGCTCTCATCATTGCTGCTTTGACCCAGGCTGACGAGTCGATTGCGCACTAACACAAGCTCGCCGACCATATTCATAATGCCGTCGAGCGTGGAGGTATTCACCCGAACAGTCTGCTCTTGCTGTGGTGCTGCAGGCGGTTTTTTCTCAGGTGCTTTCTCTACAGCGGCAGGCGCTTTTGCTCCTGCCCCCGCACTTTTAGGTGCTGCTTCTTTGGCGGGTTCTGGCTTGCTCGCTTTTTTAGCCGACGCAGGATCCGGTTTGGGCTCAGGCTTAGCGTCGACTTTATCTGCATCGGCTTTCGCTCTTTCAGCATCTGCCGCTGGCCCCTTACCTCTACCATGCAAATCATCTAGCAGCTTTTCGAATTCATCATCGTCAATAAAATCATCACCACCCGATGAGGCGGGTTGGCTCGGTGCTGAAGCACTGTTTTCAGCTGCATCATCGCCTGGCTGCGGTGCGGCTGGGCCTTTACCAGAGCCATGCAGATCGTCAAGTAACTTTTCGAATTCATCGTCGGTGATATCACCGCTATCCGCTTCGGTGCTTTCCACCACTTCTGGCTTAGCGGGCGATGATTCATTTGAAGATGTCGGTGCTTTGCCTTCGCCATGAAGCTGATCGAGCAATTTATCGAATTCATCTTCGGTAATTTCATCGACGGAATCACCGCTTATCGCACCTTCGTCTTGTGCCGGTGTCGCATCGTTTTGCGACTCTGGCTCAGCAATTGGTTCGGGTTCTGGCTCCGGTTCTGGCTCTGCGGGTACTTCCTCGTCTTCGCTTGCCGGTTTGGCATAACGGTGAAGCGCTTCCAATAGTGTGGGATCTGCGATAACAGGCTCTTCACGATTTTGCACGGCAGAAAATTGGTCATTAACGGTATCCAATGCCTGCAAAATGGTGTCCATCACGTCGGACGTCAACTCACGGCCACGATTACGCAAATTATCAAAAACGTTTTCGGCACCATGGCAAGTGTCAACTAAGGCATTGAGGCCAAGAAAGCCTGCCCCACCTTTTACGGTATGGAACCCTCGGAAGATACTGTTCAATAAGTCTGCGTCATCAGGGGCACGCTCCAAATCGACCAATTGCTCAGACATTTGTTCGAGGATTTCCCCCGCTTCAATCAAAAAGTCCTGAAGGATTTCTTCATCCATCTCAAAGCTCATAGCGCACCTCTAAAAACCCAAACTCGATAATAAGTCGTCAACATCATCTTGGTTGTGAACCACGTCATCACGCTCTTCGGGATGAATCACAGGACCCTCAGGGGCTGATTTACTGGTGGTATCATCTGCTTGTGTTGCCGATGCTGCTTCGATTGCAGCGCTATCCATGCCAAACGCAGTCAGTATTTCAACCAGTTGCTGTTCCACTTCCTGCACTAATTCAATAACACGTCGAATTACCTGCCCCGTTAAGTCCTGAAAATCTTGTGCCATTAATATTTCAGTAAGGTGAGCATGCAGTTCTGTTGCCCCCCCCTCAACCTGAGTCAATAGACCCTCAATGCTGTGGCACAATGGCTTAAACTCATCCAAGGCAATGTCGCCCCGCATCAAGCTGTTCCAATTAGGCCGTACCGCTTGCAGATTGTCTTGCAAATCACTGGCAATCGGCATGGTACGCTCGACCGCGTCCATGGTTTTGTTTGCCGCTAATTCGGTTTTCTGCATCACATACGTAAGCCGATCGCGAGCATCAGGTATATCGACATTCGCCAAATCACTTACTCTGGGATCCAAGCGAAAGTCAGTAATAGAATCATGTAATTGGCGGGTCAACTTACCCACTTCATTAAACAGCGGGTCACGCGCTTCTTTCGCTATCTCAGTCAGAAGCGTGTTAGCGTTATCTTGCTCTCCACTCTCAAGATACGCGACCAATTGTTTCGCTTGGTCCAGGTTGATCATGACGGTTCCTTTTTACTGTGCGCGTGACTGATTACATGCGCTCGAAGATCTTATCGAGCTTCTCTTTCAACGTTGCGGCAGTAAAAGGTTTTACAATGTAACCGTTCACGCCAGCTTGCGCGGCTTCTACAATCTGCTCACGTTTCGCTTCGGCGGTGATCATCAATATAGGAAGGTGCTTAAGTTCATCGTCTTTACGGATCTCTTTAAGCAGGTCAATCCCTTGCATGCCCGGCATATTCCAATCGGTCACGACAAAATCAATACCGCCTTTTTTAAGGATTGGCAGCGCGGTTAAGCCGTCATCTGCTTCAACGGTATTGTTGAAACCCAAGTCACGAAGAAGATTCTTTACGATACGGCGCATTGTTGAAAAATCATCAACAACGAGAATTTTCATGTTTTTATCCAAGGTTGCCTCCGGTGAGGTCTCGTTTTATTGTCGAAACAGTTACTCACTATGCCAAGCGGTTAGCTTGGCTCTCAAACGTTGCGTAGCCTGACTTTGAATCTGACAGACCCGGGATTCGCTGACCCCTATCACAGCGCCTATCTCTTTAAGGTTTAATTCCTCATCATAATAGAGAGATAGAACCAGTGCCTCTCTTTCAGGAAGACTTTTGATCGCGCCCGCTAATGCGGCCTTGAAACTATCTTCCGCAACGCCCTGAAAGGGAGTGTTGTCGTTACGGTGACTCTCCGTTGTGAATGCATCTTCAGAGACACCCAGATCATCCATACCGATTAAACGCCCACAGCTTACGTCGTTAAGCGCCTGATGGTATTGATCCAAACTCATATCGAGCTTTTCTGCCACCTCCACATCAGTTGGGTCTCGCCCTAAGGTTTTCTCTAACGATGCAATACCATCACTGATCGTTCGACTCGCCTTATGGACAGACCGTGGAACCCAATCACCGCGGCGCATATCATCCAGCATAGCACCGCGAATACGAATACCAGCATAAGTTTCAAAACTTGCGCCCTTTGACGGGTCATAATTTTGCTGCGCCTCAAGAAGACCCACCATGCCAGCTTGGATTAAATCTTCTACTTGAACGCTCGGTGGTAAGCGCCCCATCAAATGATGCGCGATGCGCTTAACCAAACTCGAATAACGCTCAAGTACCGCTTGGCGATCTACCCCTACGCGGCTATACGTGAGCGCTTTATTCACGAACTAACTCTCCTGCGTCATCATTTTTGATCAGCAATCGCTCAACGAAAAACTCCAGATGGCCTCCCGGATTACGTGGTACCGGCCATGTCAGCGCTTTATTTGCGAGCGCATTCATGGCTAATGATGCGGGGGAGCGAGGAAATGCGTCAATGACAACTTTTTGTTTTCTCACGGCTTGCCTCACCCTTTCGTCCACGGGAATACATGCTACTAATTCTAGATTAGCATTGAGAAAACGTTCAGTGACTCGCGTTAATTTTGTGAACAAGTCTCGCCCTTCACGGTAGCTTCTGACCATATTTGCGACAACTTTGAAGCGCGTCACCCCGTGTTCTCGGCTTAATAATTTAATCAACGCATACGCATCAGTAATCGACGTAGGCTCATCACAGACCACAATGACGACATCTTGTGCCGCGCGCGAGAAGCTCAATACCATATCAGAAATACCCGCCGCCGTATCCACTAAGAGTACATCAACCTCTTCTTCGAGTGTACCAAAAGCACGAATTAAACCAGCATGTTGGGCGGGTGTCAGCTCTGTCATGCCTTGAAGGCCAGACGAAGCGGGGACGATTTTCATACCATGCGGCCCTTCCAGAATAATATCTTTGAGGTCACAGGCACCTTGGAGAACATGCGATAGGTTTTTACCCGCCCGCAATCCAAGTAATACGTCTACATTGGCGAGGCCAAGGTCGGCGTCAAGCACCATCACTTTTTTGCCCTGACGAGCCATGGACGCGGCCATCCCTAACGTGACGTTAGTTTTTCCTACGCCACCTTTCCCCCCGGTTACGGTAATAACCTTGGTACGTGACGGATTGGTTAAACGGCGAAGGCCGCTTGCTTGATCTTGCATGGTTGTCTCAATCATAAAAGTCCGCCCCATTCGACTCTGGGACATCGCTGCTCCAGAAGTGATTGTGCTGATCCGTGCCTGACTCCAACATTTCACTGGCTTTTACCACCAGAAATTGTCCCGTGGCTTGGCGGATATCTTCCGGCACACGTTGCCCATCGGCCAAGTAGGCCACAGGCAAGGCATTTTCGATGGTGACACACAATAATTCACCGAGGCTGAGCGACTCATCTAGCTTGGTCAGTACACATCCCGATAAAGGGATACGGCGAAAGTGTTCGATGGTTTCTTGCAATACACGGCGCTGCGATGTCGCAGGCAACACCAGCAAGCTACGGATATGTGAGCCACTGTTTTGCATCAGGGTATCCAGTTGCTCCGACAACCGAAGATCACGCTGTCCCATTCCAGCGGTATCTAGCAATATCAAGCGTCTATGACGCAGTTGATAGAGGATATCGGCAAGCTCATCCGCATCTTTAGCGACTTTAACGGGACAGCCAAGAATTCGCCCATACGTGGCGAGTTGCTCATGGGCACCGATACGGAAGGTGTCCGTGGTGACTAAGGCAATATCCTCAGGGCCAAATTCCATCGCGGCGCGCGCGGCTAACTTGGCAATGGTGGTCGTTTTCCCCACCCCTGTAGGGCCAAGCAAGGCAATCACGCCCCCGGTTTCTAGCATGTTCTCATCAACCGTAATCACTTGATCAGCCACCAAATCTAACAGCGCTTGCCACGCCTCATTCGGCGGCGTTTCTTCTGGGATATAACACGCCAGTTGATCGGCCAGTTCAGAGGATAGTCCCATCCGCTCTAAGCGCTTGATTAGCATCGCTCTTAATGGCTCTCGACGTTCCACCTCTTGCCACATCAACCCCGATAACTGGTGTTCAAGTAAGCTTCGAATCGAGGCCATTTCTTGACGCATGGCATCAATTTCTTTATCCGAGGCTTGCGATTGCCGTCCTTCATACCGGGACGGATCGAGCTGCGGTTTAGCGGGCGATGAACGGGGCGCTGGTGATGCATCTTGCCAACCTGAGCGACCATTGCTCTTTAACTGGCGACGAGGCTCATAGCCACGACCCAGTGCCGACTGACGCGCGTCAGTTGGAGGTTGGGAGCGCGAACCGTGACCTGATTGCTTTTGCTGACGCTGTAGCAAGGCAGTGAGCGAGTCAGCTTCGGTTTCGGGTTCAGTTGGCTGTGATTGTTCCCGATACTCATCAAGCATCGCAGAAAAGCGAGGCGGTCGCTTGCTTTGCCCATTTTGACGCGCGTGGCTTTGCTGACGCTGGCGCAATTGAACTTGATCATCAGCCAATTGCCGATGTGCCTGTGAATAGGCGTTTGCCGACTGCTGCTGCGCCTTAGGAGCAGGCTTATCCGGCATCGGCTCAGTGTCTGCATCCACAGCCGCGACAATCTCTACGCCACCAGTCACTTTTTTGTTAGACATGATAACGGCATCCGCGCCCAGCTCTTCTTTCACTTGGCCCAGCGCAGCTCTCATATCTTTTGCAAAAAAACGTTTTATTTTCAAAGCACGGCCCTACTCATAAACGAGGTTAATTGTTGCCAACCGCATTAACGATACGAATTTGTTTTTCGTCCGGTACTTCCTGGTAAGACAACACACGTAACGTCGGAATCGTATTCTTGACAAATTTTGCGAGCGTGGCTCTCAACACACCCGATGTCAGCAATACCGCAGGCTCACCTTGTAGTTCTTGCTGCTGAGTGGCTTCAGCCAGTGAAGACTGTAACCGCTCAGCAAGACCAGGCTCTATGCCTGTTGACTCCCCACCGGACGCCTGCATTGTTTTATGCAACATCTGTTCCAGTTCAGGAACAAGGGTGATAACCGGTAGCTCAGGCGCGCTGCCATTGATTTCTTGGACAATTAAGCGACGCAGAGCAATCCGCACTGCTGCCGTTAGGATGTCGGGATCTTGACTCTTTCCTGTGTACTCCGCCATGGTCTGTACAATGGTGCGGATATCACGAATAGGAATCGCTTCACTGAGCAAGTTCTGTAGTACTTTGACTAACACGCTCAGTGGGATCTGGTCGGGAATAAGCCCTTCCACCAAACGAGGAACTTGTTTACCCAGCATATCTATCAAGTTCTGCGCTTCTTCATGGCCGAGTAGTCGCTCGGCATTATTGGTGAGCATTTGGCTCAGGTGTGTCGCCAGTACCGTTGCTGAATCAACCACTGTGTAGCCTAAGGCTTGCGCGTGCTCGCGCTGGCTCGGCTCTATCCAGACGGCCTCTAAGCCAAACGCCGGGTCTTGAGTCGGTTCACCGTCAATGGGTCCGAACACTTGGCCTGGATTAATTGCTAATTCATGTTGGGGGTGTACCTCTGCTTCACCGACCGCGACGCCCATTAACGTAATGCGGTAGTTATGCGGTGGTAACTCTAGGTTATCGCGAATGTGTACGGGCGGGATTAAAAAGCCAAAGTCTTGCGAGAGTTTTTTACGCACCCCTTTCACTCGATCTAACAATTCGCCGCCTTGGTCTCGGTCGACCATAGCGATGAGCCGATAGCCCACTTCGAGGCCAATGACATCAACCGGTTGAACATCATCCCAGGACAGTTCTTTTGGTGCCGGAGGGGCTGCATCAGGGACATCAGACTGCTCTGGCGCTTGTTGTGCTTTTTGATACTGCTGGTATTTCCAATATGCCAGCCCACCACAAGCCAACGCCAAAAATAGAAAAGGCAGGTGTGGCATACCAGGCACCACGCCCATGATCGTCAGAATACCGGTGGCAATCATGAGGGCACGTGGATTATCAAACAGCTGGAACACCACCTGCTGTCCCATATCCTCATCGGTATTTTGACGCGTCACCATAATGGCGGCACCAATGGATAACAGCAATGAAGGGATTTGCGCGACAAGACCGTCACCAATGGTGAGCAAGGTATACACTTCTATCGCGTCTGAAAATTCTAAATCATGTTGGCCCATACCGATAGACAGCCCACCAACAATGTTGATGAAAAGAATCAAGATCCCGGCAATCGCATCGCCTTTAACAAATTTGGACGCACCATCCATCGAGCCATAGAAATCAGCCTCTTGCGTCACTTCTTGGCGCCGAGCACGCGCTTGCTCTTGATCGATTAACCCTGCGTTCAAGTCGGCATCAATGGCCATTTGCTTACCGGGCAACGCATCCAAGGTAAAACGCGCCGTGACCTCGGAAATCCGGCCTGCGCCTTTGGTGACAACCATAAAGTTAATGATCATCAAAATCAGGAAGACGACCAGACCGACAGCGTAGTTGCCACCAATCACGACTGACCCAAATGCACCAATGACCTGACCGGCTGCATCGGGGCCCTCGTGACCATAAAGCAAAACCACCCGGGTAGAGGCAACATTAAGTGCTAGTCTCATCAAGGTTGCAATTAACAACACCGCGGGGAAGGCAGCAAATTCAAGAGGGCGGCGGGTATAAATGGTGACCAGCAATACAATCAACGACAAGGCAATGTTGAAAGAAAACATTAAGTCGAGCAGCATCGGCGGTACAGGCAGCACCACCATCGCTAAGGTGGCCAATACCAGTACCGGTGCGCCGATCGCCGGCATCGCACCCAAGCGGTGGTAAGGTACCTTGTCAGAAAATGGCAATCGCCACTTGGCTTTTAACATGTCAGGCGTTCAAGTCCATGATTGGGGAACGTGGGCCAGTTGCCACGCGGAAATAAAACGAGAGTGCAAGGCAAGCAATTTTTACGCCAGAAAAAGCGGATAATGTGTCAGCTTTTTGGCGCGTCTACCAGCCAAAAAACACCGACAAGCAACTCGATAGCGGGACTTCGTTCACGCGTACGATGACACCATGGTTAATCGTGTTTCAAATCGGTAGGGATGGGTAAGTAGGTATCATCTGGGCGCGTGGGCCGCCGGCCTCGGCCTTTTTTGTATTGCTTGAGCTGGAAGACATACGCTAACACCTGAGCAACGGCAGTAAACAAACCGTCTGGGATCTGCTGCTCTAGCTCGGTACTGAAATACAGCGCGCGTGCTAGCGGTGGTGCAGGTACAATGGCAACATCATATTCTGCTGCAATTTCACGAATCTTCAGTGCGGTAAAATCAGAGCCTTTAGCTATTACAACCGGCGCACTATCCATGTCGCTGTTGTAGCGTAACGCTACCGAGTAGTGCTCAGGGTTCGTCACCACAACATCAGCTTGAGGCACATCGGCCATCATCCGGCGTTGCGCCATTTCCCGTTGCAGCATGCGAATACGTCCTTTAACTTCAGGGCTACCTTCGGTCTCTTTGTGCTCGTCTTTGACCTCTTGTTTAGTCATTTTCAGCTGCTCATTGTGTTGCCAAATTTGGAATGGCACATCAATCACCACCACTACCAGCAATGAACAACAGACCAACAACACAAAGTCCAATAAAATGTTTAAGGCGTGATAAAGATTGCTGGGGAAAGTGTCGATCGTCAGCTCAAAAAACTCTTCTAAGTTGATATAGACCAAATAGGTCGCAACGCCGGCGACGAGTAAGACTTTCAACACTGACTTCAACAGCTCGACGAGCCCTTGGGTACCAAACATACGCTTGAAGCCAGAAATCGGGCTCATTTTTGATAATTTTGGCCGCGCGGCTTCCCAAGAGAAGCTGACACCTCCCAAACCTGCTGCGCCGACGAGGCCGGAAATAAATAACACCACAAGGATCAAGCCTAAGGGCAATATTAGATGCAGTAGCTCACCAACGACCACCAGCATCAGCTCTGAGCTATCGAAGATTTCAGCACGCGAAAGTGAAAACAAGCGCGTCATCAGCGCCATTAACGCTTCGCCCAACGCTTGTCCAAACCACATTAAACTGACGGCACCCACCACCAGAACAGCCACTGACGCTAATTCTCTTGAGCGCGGTACTTGGCCCTTTTCCCGCGCCTGCTCCTGCCTTCGGGGTGTGGCGTCTTCTGTTCTTTCCTGACCGTCACTTTCTGCCATTAGTTAAACTCGCAATTCAGCCGGATAAGGGAGCAAATTTGATTGAGCCCGGTTTGCCAATGGTTGTTGTAGTGCGTCAACATACCGGACAGTAAGTACCAACTGATCAACAACCCCATCAACAATGCAAATGCAAAGCCAAGTGAGAAAATATTAAGTTGTGGCGCCGCTCGGGTCATCACACCAAAAGACAAATTGACCACCAACAAAGCAATGACACCCGCCAGCGACATACTCAATGCGACCTCGAACATGATCCCAAACCATGCTGCGAGGCTGCGATAATCTGCGGCCCCTATCATCTCGCCAATGGGGAGCGTCTCAAAGCTCATTACCACTAGGTTAAGCATTTTCAAGTGGCCATCGGTGGACAGAAATAACATAACGGCCAAGAAGAGATAAAACTGACCCAATAGTGGCGTGTTTTGACCGTTGGCTGGATCCACCATTGACGCAAAACCCAAACTTGATTGCATCCCTAAGATCTGGCCGAGGATGACAAAGGTTTGGGTAATGAACTGCGTGACTAGCCCCATCGCAACGCCAATCACGACTTGCTGCGCGAGCACCATAAATCCGGCAAATGACACTAACTCAATGTCCTCTGGCACCGCAGGAAGTGCAGGCATGACCGCAAAGGTAATCGCAAGAGAAAGGTATAAACGGATCCGGGTAGGCACGAAACGGGCACCAAAAAACGTCATCGCCATCATCATCGATGAGATGCGTGTAAACGGCCAAAAGTAGTTAGCCATCCAAGATAAAATCACCGAGGCCGGATATTCCATATGCCTTTCCGTCAGTACAGAATGGTTGGGATGTGATCAATCAAACGATAAAAATATTCCATCAACATCCGTGTCATCCAATGACCAAAAAACATCAGCGCAATAAACGTCGCAATTAAACGGGGAAGAAAACTGAGTGTCTGCTCGTTGATCGAGGTTGCCGCTTGGAATACAGCGACGATCAAACCGACTAACAAACCCGGCACGACAATCGCAGACACTAACAGTAGTACCAGGTAAAGCGCATCCTGGAACAGTTCAACAAACGCTTCCGGGGCCATTGCTGCCTCCTTTAGCCAAAACTGGCGGCGAGGGTAGAAAGGATCAAATTCCACCCATCAACCAACACGAAGAGCATTAATTTAAACGGTAATGACACTATCATGGGCGACAACATCATCATACCCATCGCCATCAATACCGACGCTACCACCAAGTCAATCACCAAAAACGGTAAGAACAGCATGAATCCAATTTGGAACGCGGTTTTCAGTTCTGATGTCACAAATGCGGGGATCAGTACGGTCATTGGCA
The DNA here is from genome assembly GCF_001996065.1 of Salinivibrio sp. MA351. Taxonomy (NCBI): domain Bacteria; kingdom Pseudomonadati; phylum Pseudomonadota; class Gammaproteobacteria; order Vibrionales; family Vibrionaceae; genus Salinivibrio; species Salinivibrio sp. MA351. Next base: position 26,068 of record NZ_MUFG01000004.1, read on the forward strand.
CCTGCTCTGGCTCGTCAACTTGAGCGCCCGACATATTGACAAAGGTTTCCAAATCTTTGACACGGGTTTGCCTAAGCATAAACTCTCGTAGTGGCACTTGCACCCGAGTGAAGGCCTCACGCGCTGTCATCTGCTCATTGATATACGGCTGTACCGCCTCTGTATTCATTTTATCGATCACCGGCGACATAATGAACAAGGTCAAAAACATGGCGATGCCAATAATGACTTGATTGGACGGCGTTTGCTGTAACCCCATCGCTTGGCGAAGGATCGCCATCACCACCACAATGCGGGTAAAGGACGTCATTAAAATGACGACCGCTGGCAAAAAGCCCAACGCGGTCATCAGCGCTAAAATTTGCAAGGTCACGGAGTAGTCTTCGCTACCATCCGGATTGACTCGCATGGTCACCGCAGGGATCCCGCCTCCGGTATTGCGCTGCGTTTCCAGGCGAACCGCTTCACCGCTGTCATTCAGTGACTCGGTTGTGATGCTTTCCTGGGCGGGCGTGGCTTCTTGCTCGGCGAAAGCAAACGGTGTCATCAAAGTGGCCACCACCAGAACCCAGGCTGCCAATAGCGTGCGTATCGTCATTTTCGATTCAATAGTTGGCTAAGCTGATTTGCAAAGCGAGAGTGAGAGTCTGGCGAAGTCGGCGCTGTTGTGGGCACCGGATTATCTAGCGCTTTTAATAGCTGCACCTGAGAAGCTGTGACACCGATGACAAGTTGCTCTCCATGTACGTCCACAACTAATATCCGCTCTTTTTGGCCAATAGCTAATTGACTGACAATTTTGATCCCATTGCTTTGCTGCGCCAAGCCAGGGAGCTTAAGCCGACGTAATAGCCACGCTAACCCAAAGATTAATGCCAATACCAGCCCGAGAGACAACAGCATTGTCACTATGCTTACATCTGGCGCCGCTGCCCAAGCGGGCATCGGCACCAACAATATTCCCCAAACGCGTCGGTTCACGATCATCTTATCGTAACTTCTTAATTCGCTCAGTTTGACTGATGACATCGGTAAGACGAATACCAAATTTATCGTTAACCACCACCACTTCACCGTGGGCGATCAAGGTACCGTTCACCAGAACATCAAGCGATTCACCGGCGAGACGGTCGAGTTCAACCACCGAGCCTTGGTTAAGCTGGAGAAGATTCCGAATATTAATCTGGGTGTGTCCCACTTCCATCGAAATGGTCACCGGAATATCGAGAATCGCATCGAGCTTACGTTGTTCATCCGCGCCCAGTTGCTTCTCACTGTCGTCAGTGAGCTCATCCAATGGTGCCGCTTGTACGTCGTCTGATCCTTCCGAATCAGACTGCTCAGCCAGGGCAGCAGCCCAATCATCATCTACATCATTTTGATCCATGACGTCTTACCCCTGTTTACTGGTCTTATTCACTGAGTTTTACCTTGTTTATCATCAATCGGTAAATCTTCCTCGAGATCATCGAGTAGCTCAGGTTTATCCTGTAATAGCGAAATATCAGACTTCGCCATATCAGGTCGTTTTAGTTTCTCAACAATTTTCAGTGCCAGTTTATCGTTAGACTGGCCCATTTTCGCTCGATAGGTTGGCAAGTCTTCCACAAAAACCGTACACGCATCTGGCATATCAACCGGGATCACATCACCTTTTTGTAACTCCATCAAATCGCGCAACGATAAGGTCACATCGAGTAGTTTTGCACTGAGTTCCACATTTACGTCCAAGATTTCATCACGTAGCGCTTTACTCCAGCGCACGTCGGTATCCATCTTGTCACTTTGTACCCCGGCGTCGAGGAGCTCACGGATTGGCTCCAGCATCGAATAAGGCATGACCATATGAATGTCACCGCCCCCGCCATCCAGTTCGATGTGGAATGAACTGACCACAATCACTTCCGATGGACTGACAATGTTTGCCATCGCTGGGTTGACTTCCGAATCAAGATACTCAAAGGCCACTTCCATAACAGGGGCCCACGCGTCTTTATAATCCTCAAACATCAGCTTCAGCAGCATCTGTATGACGCGTCGTTCGGTTGGGGTAAATTCGCGCCCTTCGATCCGAGCATGAAATCGGCCATCGCCACCAAAGAAGTTTTCAACCAAAATAAAGACCAGTCGGGCCTCCATGGTGATTAAGCTCGTCCCTTTTAGTGGACGAAACCGTACCATGTTTAAACTGGTCGGAACGTATAACGTGTTTTGGTACTCGCCAAACTTCATCATCTGCACGCCGTTTATCGAAACTTCGGCGGTTTTCCGCAGCATATTGAACAAGCTGATGCGCATGTGACGCGCAAAACGCTCATTGATAAGCTCGAGCGTCGGCATGCGCCCGCGCACAATTCTATCTTGTGACGAGAAGTCGAAGGAGACCGTCCCATCTTCTCCAACCTCGGGCTCATTATCGTCGTCATCGACGTCGTCAACGCCGTGAAGGAGCGCGTCAATCTCGTCTTGGCTGAGTAAGTCAGTCACGTCATCACCTATTGCATCACAAACCCAGTGAAGAGAACCCGCTCTACCACCGGCTCACCCGTTACTTTAATTAAAGCCGCGCGCACATTCTCAGCGGACTGACGCCGGACTTCTAGCTGACCTTGAGGGGTCCGCAGTTGCTCAACTGTGGCAGCACCAAAGGTATTGAGTAACGCGTGTTCTACCAGCGGCAAATTTTCCTTCGCTAGCGCTTCTCTCTCACTACCACGCACCAATAATTGTGCATTCACTTGCACCAGCCGTTGTTGTTCATCACCGGTCACGTTAAAGACAAACGGCTGAGGTAGCGTGACATAAATGGCCGGAAGCGTGTTATTTTCTTCCTCCAAGACAATATCGTCCTGGCTTTTATCGTCACCCGATAAAAAGAAAAAAGCCCCACCGCCTGCGGCCGCCAATAACACCACAGCAGCAACAATGATAATGATGAGCTTTTTCTTGCCCCCGCCTTGTTCCGAGGTTGCGTTGTCATTTGCCATGGCTATTCATGCTCCTCATTATTGGTGCGTTTTTATCAAGCATAGTAATCGACAGCGCGATCATTGTGTGAAACGTTTAACGCGTGCCCTACTAACATCGCGTCATCATTGTCCTCACCTGTCGTTAATCCAAGAGGTGAGCCGCCTGACGCCCCTGCCCCAGTATGATTTTGTTGTCCTGAAGCCATTTGCTGCGCGCCACTGTCTTGCTGCTGAACGGATCCTTGAGCCAACTGTAAGCCTTGTTGCTGTAGCATATCACGAAGCCGCGGCATTGCTTGTTCTACCGCGTCTCGCGCTTGCTGGTTGGCGACTGTAATGTGAACCGTCGCTTGATCGTTGTTCATTCCCAACTTAATTTGCATTCGCCCTAGCTCAGGAGGATCAAGCCGAATATCAACCTGCTTGAGGTTTTTTGACAGCATGATGTTAATACGCTCCGTCAAGGCAGTACCAGCTTCTGTGGGCGTTTGTCCGAGCGGGAGGGGCGCCTGTGCACTCTGCGCTGCTTGCATATCTTGTCGTGCCGTGGCGGACTGGGCCGACGACAACCCTAAACCACTGGCCAATTGTTGCGCTAAGTTTTCAGGGCGTGTGGCTCCCTCTGCTGTGCTAGAAGCACTGCCACTTGTCAATGAGGTGTCCGCTTGACCCGCTTGCTCTGCCATCGCTTTTAATGCGGCTTTGCTGAGGTCATCCGACTGGCCCATTTTTCCTGCTAATAACGACGCTGGATTGGCATTGGGGGTCGCTGCTGATTTTGCATCATGGCGCAGTTTATCGGTCAGCTCGCTACTCTTTAATAGTGTCGCGCCTTCTTTTGTGACGCCCTCTTTCAGCTGACCTTCTTTCGCCAGCGTTTCCTTCTCTTTGCTTAGAGATGCTGGATTATCTGTCTCTTGTTGCGCTTTGGCAGTTGACCATTTTATCGCGCTTACATCCGATTCAAGCGCGTTATCTTTGCGATGTGCAGCACTCTCAGCGTCAAGTGATTGCGTCGCTCTTACTTGACTTGCCAACGCCGCCAACTGATCCGGCGATAACTGATCGAGTACTTTTTCGGGTGACACACCCTCCGGCAAGTTTTTGGCCAGCTCAGTCAATAACGCTTGTCTGTCGATCACCCCTTCTGTGTTATCACCGTCTATCTGCACACTTTCATCGTCATCAGATTGCGTTACGTTTAGCGTCTGTGCTGATAACGCATCCGCACTGGCAGATAAGGGATCAGCGTCGGCAGTAGGCAAAGATTTGCCATTAAGCATGGCTGCCGCTTGATTCAGTCGCATCAGCAGTGCTTGGCTCTCTTCCATGACTGTCATATCGGCAATTTCGGCCATTTCCGCTTCGCTAAACATGCCATCAGCAAGCATCGCCTCGGCATCAATTGCCTGACCATCAACCAGTAAAGTCTTGCCATCTTGGGTCAGTTTAATCGGTATGTCGCCTTGCTCACCCTTGCCATCAATGGACTGGCGCAACGCCGCTAAAAAGCCGGTATTTTTATCACCTTTTACCTCGCCTGTCGCACCGTCACTGGTCGCGAGAGGGGTTTTAGGTGAGAGATTGGAAAGCGTCAGCGTAGACTGCGTCATAAGTTTCTCGTCATTACCTTATGGTTATCCTTTAAACCGAGCCTCAATGTGCTGGCATGTCGGTAATGATAAAGCAATTATCGCGCCATTTTATTCTTAGGAAAAGGGAGAGGGACGTCGGCGTGCAATAATTGCTGCCATTTCATCCATTTGACGCTGTTCTTGATAATGAGCACGTTCTGCTTCTTCTCGCGCTCGCTTTTCGATTAACCACTCGAGAGACTGCCGGTGTTGGCGTGTTTGTTGCCATGCTTGACGGCACTGTTCTAAATGATCCTTAAACTGATGCTCAGCACCTCGTTGCTTTGCCAAGGTTTCATCAAGCTGGACGATAAATTTATTAAGATGGCCAAACGCGCTGGCAGAGAGCCCTGACTGACCCCGGTCAGACATTTGTCGGCAATATTCCAGACGATACTGCTCAATTTGCTCGAGCTGGTGATAATAGCCATCTAATGCTTGCTGGGCTTCACTGACGCTAAGTTGCGCCTGCTTTTCATCTTCTTGGGCCTTTTCTAACAATAAATGCAGTGCATGGTCAGCCATAAATTATCCTTGCAAGGTTGAGCGCAACATATTGACGCACATATCGAAAGGGACCACCTCTTTCATCCCTTGTTGCAAATAATTATCCAGTTTTGGCTTCAGGTGAAAGGCTTGGTCAACGGCTGCATCACTGCCTGGCTTGTACGCGCCAATTGAGACCAAGTCTTGGTTTTTGCGGCAAACGGACAACACTTGCCGCACCGCTTTCGACATCAAGATTTGCTCGTCACTGGTAATATTGGGCATCACACGGCTTACCGACCGTTCGACATCAATCGCCGGATAATGCCCGCCATCCGCCAATTCGCGAGATAACACGATGTGACCATCAAGAATGGCACGTGCAGCGTCGGCAATTGGATCTTGTAAGTCATCACCTTCGGTCAATACAGTAAAAAATGCCGTGATCGAGCCCTGCCCGACAGCACCATTTCCTGCACGCTCGACTAATGAGGGTAAACGGGCAAATACCGAGGGTGGGTAGCCTTTGGTCGCGGGAGGTTCACCCACGGATAATGCGATCTCACGTTGTGCCTGAGCAAAACGTGTTAATGAGTCCATCAGCAAAAGGACATCCAACCCAAGATCGCGAAAATACTCAGCGATCGTCAGTGCCGTTTGACAGCCTTTTAAGCGCACAAGCGGCGATGAATCAGCAGGGGCGGCGATAACGACGGCACGGGCCCGGCCCTCTTCCCCTAAGATATCATCGATAAATTCTTTTACTTCTCGGCCACGTTCRCCAATCAGCCCCACAACCACAACTTGTGCGGTGGTGCCACGTGTCATCATCCCAAGCGTTACGGATTTACCCACACCAGAGCCGGCAAACAACCCAATTCGCTGCCCTTTACCGACAGTAAGCAGACCGTTAATCGCTTTGATCCCCACATCGAGGGGTTCTCTAATTGGCTGTCTCGCTAATGGGTTGATGGGAGTACCTTCTAAACTGGCCTGCTTATCAGTGTAGATATCCCCTTTTCCATCCAGTGGGTTTCCCATACCGTCGATAACACGGCCAAGCAGCTCCATGCCTACGGAAAGTTGGCTACGTTCAGATAAAGGCGTCACACGTGCGCCCGGGAGTACTCCAGAGACTTGTTCATTTGGCATCAAGTACAACAACTCTCCGGCAAACCCCACCACTTCCGCTTCGATGGTCCCATTTAAGGTCTCGACCGAACAAACAGAACCGATAGGCGCCCGGCAGCCGATCGCTTCGAGGGTTAAGCCGACCATTCGTACCAATTTGCCGGATGCCACGGGTTTTGGCGCAAGGTTATCTAATTGACACCGCTTTAAGCGCTCAGCCAGCTGACTCATGACGACACGCCATCATCATCGCTGGAGGAGGATGAAGCATGAGGTTTTGCTTGCTCTTGCGCTTGTGTCGCTGCGTCTGACGACGGTTGCGCCGACGACTTCAGCGTATCGGTTTCAGTCTTGGGCGTATTAGCACTGGGATCGTCAGCGCCAGACGTGGAAGACTGGGATGGCACTGATTGCCGTGACTGGTTTTTCCCTTGAAACTCGCGGAGCAACGCCTCCACCCGTTCATTGTATTGATAATCAACCACAGAATCTTTCGATTTCACATGTACATCACCACGCGCTAACGCGGGCTCTGATTGTAACGTCCAATCCCGTGAGGCTAACATGGCGTCGTCGTAGGCTTCGGTGACCACGGCATAATCATCAGGATGTAACGCGGCTGTGACGGGATGATCCGCCACGGGGAGTGCAGCTATCGATGCGCGTAATGTCTGTAAAATGACCTGCGGATTGGTTTCTAACTCCACGCCGGTCAGCGACTTAGTCAATGCTTGGACCATTACCAAAAGCTGCTGTTCGACGTCTATATCAAGCTTCTCCAATGGATGACTGAGCTGATTAAGAATGGTGTCAAGATGCTGACAGCGCGTCTCAATTAATGCTTTTCCCTCTTCAACACCCTGCTCATACCCTGCCTTTTTGCCTTCTTCGAACCCTTTTTCGTGCCCTTCTTCTAGGCCACCCTCTAGCCCTTCTTGATGCCCGAGTTGTTTGCCTTCTTCATAGCCTTCGTCATAACCTTGTTGCCGAATCGCTTCTAGGGCATCGGCCGTTAATGGCTCTGGGGCCGGCTCACTTTCTTCAACGTCAGTATCCGCTTCTGGCTCCCAGCTCGGATCATAATTGAGCGCAGTATCTTTGGGCAGATTATCTCGATCGCCATAAGGCGGCAGTGTCCAACGATCGATCGTTTCGGCGTCAGCTTCATTGGCACGAATATAGCCACGGCGTTTATCTAAACTCATCGACAACCTCTACGCGAAAGAAAAGCAACTTATACAAACTCATCACCGCCGCCACCAGTGAGCATCAGCTCACCGGCATCGGCAAGACGACGCGCAACGGAAAGGATTTCTTTTTGTGCCCCTTCAACATCGGAGACACGAATTGGCCCCATGGCTTCGATATCATCTTGCAGCATTTCGGCCGCACGTTTAGACATGTTGCGATAGATTTTCTCGCGTAAATTATCTTCCGCTCCCTTAAGTGCTTTTTGCAGCACTTCTTGCGGCACATCGCGCAATAGGGTCTGTATACCGCGGTCATCCACATCAATTAAGTTGTCAAAGACAAACATCAAGTCTTGGATTTGTGATGCCATCTCTTCGTCCTGATCACGAATGGAGTCCATTAAGACACCTTCTACACTGTTGTCCATGTAGTTCATGATTTCGGCAGCCGCTTTTAAGCCACCAATTTTGGCGGCTTGAGCACCCGCTTGGCCAGCAAACTGCTTCTCCATGATTTCGTTTAGTTCGTGTAATGCCGCTGGCTGGACTTCTTCTAAGTTGGCGATCCGCATCATCAGATCGAGCCGGTCACGCTCAACAAACTGGGAGAGAATTTCTGCTGAATGTTCAGGATCTAAGTATGACAGCACGATAGTTTGAATCTGCGGGTGCTCGTTGATGATGATGCTGGCGACTTGACGCGGATCCATCCATTTGAGTGAGTCTAAGCCTTTGGAGCCACTGCCAAGCAAGATTTGGTCAACCAAGTTATTAGCTTTGTCTTCACCCAGCGCCGCCACCAGTGCGTTACGCACAAAGTCTTCGCTTCCCATCCCAATCGATGTGTATTTTTGGATTTCTTCCAAAAACGCACGATGCACCGCCGCGACCTTGTCCGAGTTAAGATCGGTCATTGATGTCATCGCCGAACCGACTCGCTGCACTTGTTTAGGTTCGAGGTGTCGAATGATGCTTGCTGCATCTTGCTCACTTAAACTTAACAGTAAGATGGCGGCTTTCTCAATCCCACTTAAAGAGCTGATATCGAAACTTGAGCCGGCTTGCTCTTCACCCGTGTTTGCGACTTCATTTGCCATCTTCGGTCACCCAGTTTTTTACCGCTTGTGCGGCCAAGTCTGGCTCATTGGCGACCAGCGCTCGGACCGCTTTTAGCAAGTCTTCGTCTTTATGTAAGTTTGGCAGCTCAACATCTGACGCTGACATGGCAAAATTACTCGAGCCATCGAGCTCTGAACCAATCAAACCAACGTCATCGCCATCTGGGGTAATGGGTAGGCCATCCGGACCCAAGATTTCGCCATTAGGCCCGACAGTATTGCCATCTTCGTCGATATTGGGGTACAACAGCTTTTTCATCGCTGGGCGAACCAACACCACAATAATCACGATAATGACTAAAGCAGCCGCCAACCAGCGTACCCAATCATTAAAGTTTGGATGATCCCAGATAGCAACATCTTGTTCGGCAGCTTGCTCAGGTTCAACAAATGGTACGGCGATCACTTCAAGCACATCACCGCGCTGCTCACTAAATCCTACCCCGCCCATTAATAAGCGGCGGATTTTTGCCAGTTCATCATCCGTTAAAGGCTCTTTAACCACATCACCGGTGTCCGGATCGACACTTTGCTTAAAATTCACCGCCACTGAAACAGTTTGGCGGTCGATCACGCCTGATTGCGCGCGCCGATGACGAATTGTCGTATCTAATTCAAAATTACGCGTCGCTTCTCGACTGACCGAACCATTTCCGCCTACACCATTTTTTAAATCTCGTACATCTTCAGGAATAGAGGCGTCTGCTGGTGGTTGATTGCTTAATGCCCCAGGTATACCAGCCACACGGTCGGAGCCGTTATAGTCTTCACGTGTGTATTCACTGCGCGTCGCTGGCGTATTGGGGTTATATTGCCGTTGCGTTTCTTCCAACGAGCTAAAATCCAGTGTTACATCAACTTGTGAGGTATAGTTCCCCAGTCCCAGTATGGGGATCAAAATCGAGTCTATCTTTTCGCGCAATTGTCGCTCTTGTTTCCGTTCCAATTCGTACTCTTTGCGCCGCGCCGCTGAAGCCGGATCTTCACTGCCTGAGTTTAGCAAACGACCATGCTGGTCGGTGACGGTTACGCGCGTGGGTTTTAGCGAGGGGACTGCGGAGGCCACCATATCAACAATCGAGTCGACTTCTTCCTGGCCTAGGGTATTACGCCCGCCAAGGGTCAAAAAAACTGTTGCGGACGCTTCTTGGTTGTGACGCACAAAAACACTCTGTTTAGGCAGCGCCAACAGTACTCTCGCGTTTCGCACTTGACGCACTTCTTCAATCGCTGCCGCCAGTTGACGTTCACGACTCAGTTTTAAGCGTTCTGTTTCAAGCTTTTGCGATACACCAAAGCCCATATCATTGAGCAAAATATCGTCGCCCTCTGCCGTGGCTGTATTTAAGCCCGCTCGGGTGAGCCCAAGACGAATAGACGAGTAATCGCTAGAGGGAACGCGGATGGTGTTTCCATCGAGTTGATAATCGACTTTGCTTTGATCCAGGTGATCGAGAACCGGGATAAGCTCTTCCGTTTCGTACGTACCCAGTGGCCGCATCTCTGGCTCTTGTACCCAGAAAAAAAGCATCATGATCAGGGCCACGCAGATCGCGACCGCAAGCACCAAGATCAGTTGACGCACCATGTCGAGATCGCCAAATATCGAATTTGACGACGCCGATTGTTCGAGTGCATCCGGATCTTGCGCGCTTTGCTCCGAGTCTAGCGTTGCATCGGTCGATGGTAATGCTGCTGCACCATCTGAAACCGCGAGATCGGTATTTTGATTCTCTTCAGCCACTGATTAATTCCTACATTAAACAGGCATGTTCATTAATTCTTTATACGCTTCAACCAGTTTGTTGCGCGTTTGCACTGTTGCGTCAAAGGCCACACTGGATTTGTTCCGAGCGATCATGACATCCGATAAGCTCACATTACGATCGCCTTCATCAAACCGGGTGGCGAGTTCACCGGATGTTTTTTGCAGTCCATTGACATGATTAATGGCACTGGAGAGCATATCGCCAAACTCTTGGCTAACTTGCTGTCCCGTGGCAGGCTGAGACACATTTTTCGCGGCTACCGCCATGGCTTGCATTTCTTGCGTCAGGGCATTGGCTTTCATCGTCGATCCTTCCTGTGTCAATTTTTTGTCAAATGAGTCAGATTTCTATCAGATATCTGTGTGTTTGCAACTTTGAGACCACTTTAGCAAAAAGCCGCAACACCGCGCGATTATTGGGGAATATCGATGCCAGCATCACGCATTTTGGCTAATTTGTAGCGTAAGGTTCTCGGGCTAATCCCAAGGCGTTCTGCAACATCTTTGCGGCGTCCTTCACAAGCGCGGATCGTTTCTAAAATAATAGAAAATTCCTGATCGCGTAACTCATTGCCCAATCCTACGCCATTGGGGGGCTGCTCAACATGCTCAGTGGCCGTTGGAGGAGAAGCCGGAGCTTGTGCTTGGTGGTTAAAGCGCGTATTCATTACTTGATTTTGTAAGCTAGACGCATCTTGCCAATCTTGCCCCTCCAGTAGAATATCAGAGGCTTGAATGTGCGACTGCGTGGCCAAGATTAATGCGCGTTGCATAACGTTATCGAGCTCTCTGACATTACCAGGCCACGGGTACGCGAGCAGTTTCTGTTCGGCATCTGGATGCAAACTTGGGCAAGGTAAGCCTTGTTTTTGACAGTGGCGTGACAGTAAATAATGCGCCAGTGGAATAATATCACCGAGACGATCACTGAGCGCCGGCCAGGTGATGGGAAAGACATTCAAGCGATAGTAAAGATCTTCTCGAAAGTGGCCTTGCGCTACGTATTCTTTTAAGTCGCGGTTACTGGTGGCAAGCACCCGCAAATCAAGCTGGATACTTTTTCGTCCACCTAAACGCTCAACCTCACGCTCTTGCAACACGCGTAGTAATTTCGCTTGCAACCCAAGCTCCATCTCACTGATTTCATCCAGTAAAATGGTTCCGCCTTGTGCCTGTTCAAACTTGCCCGGGCAAGCCTGAACCGCGCCAGTAAAGGCCCCTTTTTCGTAGCCAAATAACGTGGCTTCTAACATGTTTTCTGGAATCGCGGCACAGTTAATGGCGACAAAAGCGGCATTGGCACGTGCTGAATGATCGTGAATATAGCGCGCCATGACTTCTTTTCCTGAGCCTGATGGCCCTAAGATCATCACATTCGCATCGGTATTTGCTACTTTGTCTGCCAACGCCAGTAAGGCGACGCTTTTTGGATCTTCAGCAATCGCATCGGAGTCATCGGTTTTGACAGGGGCATAGCGGCTCACCATATTTAACAGCACTTCGGGGGCAAACGGTTTGGCCATGTAATCGATCGCGCCCTCTTTCATCGCCGCCACGGCATCTTCGATGTTGGCATAGGCCGTCATCAGCAAAACCGGTAAATTCGGCATGTGTGTTTTAATCGAGCGCAAAAGTGCAAGGCCATCCATTCCTGCCATTTGCACGTCAGAGACGACAATATCAATGGCCTCTGATTTCAGGGTCACTAAGGCTTGCTCGGCACTGTCCGCTTCTCGCCAGTGATACCCTGCCAGCGCCAGTGTATCGACAAGCGCTTCGCGCAACCCTTCATCATCTTCAACGATTAGCACGGTTGTTTGGCTCATTGTGTTTCTCCTACGCTCTCACCATGATCTGCCACCGCCCCTTTGGCGAGCGGCAAACACAATGTAAAACAGGCCCCTTTTTCAGGCTCAGATTGTAAGGTGAGCTTGCCATCATGGGCATGACACACCATTTGCACAACGGCGAGGCCAAGACCTGTCCCTTGTTGTCGCGTGGTAAAAAAAGGCTCAAGGACTTTGGCATGTAACTCCGGCGCGATGCCTGGCCCGTTATCCGCCACCGAAAGTAAAAGGTTATCGCCCTGCAGCCGTGAATCGACAACGACTTGGCAGCCTTTGCCCGCTACCTGGACAGCATTAATCACAAGATTACTTAAGGCACTGGCTAACGCATTGGGGTTGCCCAACACCTTTACACTTTCGTCGTCACTGTTAATTGCAAAATCAACATCGTGTCCTTGAACGACCGCATCCACCATGGGCTCAAATTCATTAAATAGCTGTTCGACACTGAATACCTTGACCACGTTATTGTCGCCGCCTTTGGCAAATAGCAACATGTCATTGACTTGCTTTTCCAGATCATGCAAACGGTCTAACAACTTGAATTGAAAACGCTGCCTGGTCGCATTATTCAGGTTTGGGGCACCTAGGTTGGACGCATACAAAATGGCACTCGATAGTGGCGTACGCACCTGATGCGCTAATGATGCCACCATTTTACCTAACGATGATAAGCGTTGTAGATCACTGACACGCGATTGCAATAAACGGGTTTCGGTCATATCGGTAATTAAAATGAGCTGCCCCGAATCGGACGCTGAGATGGCCAGTTTTACTCGCCGACCATCTTTTAGTGATACCTCGTGCCCATCATCGTCACGTGGGGAAAAGGCCCGTTGTATCACCTCAAACCAACGCTGCTGAGTCAATGGCTCACCCAGTAGTCGATGCGCCTCTGGATTGGCTTCAGCAACACGTCCATTGGCGTCCAGCAAGATAACCCCCGCAGGCATAACATCCAGAACTTGCTTATATCGAGTAACTTGTTGATCCACTGATCCAAGTGGCGACGATTGGGTTTCCATTTAAGCAATACACATTTCAATCAAGGTTTTACTCATTTAAGCAGGGATTATGCCATAAAAATAGTCAATAATATCAGCTTGTTGAAGACAAAAAAGCGAAGTCATTTTTTTGACTCCGCTTTTTGACACATTACCGATTTATATTAACTCTTCTTTGTTGAGTCCGTACTTACGCATTTTTTCCACCAAGGTGGTTCGCCGCATACTCAACATATCCGCAGCTCTCGCGACGACGCCTGACTGCGCCTCAAGTGCCTGCTTGATCAGATCAACTTCTACCTCAGCCAGGGTCTCTTTAAGATTAACGCCCTCGGGAGGCAAACTAGTAAAACCTGGACTGTCAGAAAAGCCTGGCATCTCATCGTCAAACGCGGGAATATCTGGCTCACAAAACATCGCAGTGAGTGCCTCTCGCTCTGCCATTTCGGTGTCTTCTACCGAATACGCTTCTGGCTGAAATTCAGGAATATCACTGTAGCGATATTTCGCGGGAAGGTGATTTACATCCACCATTTGCCCCGGATATAAAATCACCAAGCGTTCGATAAGGTTGGCCAATTCACGCACGTTCCCTGGCCACTGATGTTCCATTAGCGAATTAATTGCTCGCGGTGAAATATGAATTCGTCCATTTCCTTCACCATCTAGACGAGACATCAGTTCGTGGATAAGCAAGGGAATATCGTCAATACGATCTCGCAATGCAGGCATCTCAATCGGGAATACGTTGAGTCGGTAATAGAGATCTTCGCGAAATTCGCCTTCTTGGATCATCGTTTCCAGTGTGCGGTGAGTGGCAGCAACCACTCTGACATTGGCGCGAATACTTTTATTTCCTCCCACTCGCTCAAACGTACGCTCTTGAAGGACGCGTAACAACTTCACTTGCATTGGCATCGGCATATCGCCGATTTCATCCAAAAAGAGCGTTCCACCCTCCGCAAGTTCAAAACGTCCTTTGCGTGCTGAAATTGCGCCGGTAAAAGCCCCTTTTTCATGGCCAAAGAGTTCACTTTCGAGGAGCTCTCCGGGAATCGCACCACAGTTCACCGGCACAAAAGGACCGGTCGCGCGTGAGGATGAATGATGAATATGGCGTGCAACCACTTCTTTACCGGTGCCAGACTCACCTAAAATCAACACACTTGCCTCGGTTGAAGCAACCTGATCAATTAAATGACGAACCTGTTCAATCACATCGCTCTTGCCAACCATATTATGAAAGGCGGTGTTGTCACCTGCGAGTTGTGGAATACTAAACGCTTGTTTTCCAGCAAACTCACGGCAATGGTGTAAGGCGTCAAACAATTGTGGGTAATTTAACGGTAAGCCCAGTTCGCCGACATAATTAGGCAACCCGGAAAGTTCACGATCATGACGTCGAATCGCAATCACTGGAACATGGTGATAGGTTGCAAGTTGGTCAAGCACTTTCTCTAACAGCGATGTCGAGCGGACGTGACCAAGAAAACATGCGCCCCAGTTTTGCTCCCAGAGTGCATCACTGACATCTGTGGTCGAGTGAAGCGCGTAACGCTCGCCGATAAAATCGAGTATCACGCCGAGATCGTGACGAAACTGGTCATCGTCATCGATAACAAGGATCTTTGCTAAATCTTGCATGTGTGAGATACGTCTGCCCTGATAACTTATTATTATTGTGCCGCTCGTAAGCAACAACAATCTCAATTTTAATCAAGACATTGTAATAGAGAACGCGCATAAGGCAACCGGAGACACAGTAAACCTGTGACTCCAGTGCCATGTCCGTCGTTTGGTAGGCGGTTTAACTGGTCGCTTGGGTCATATTATGGTATTCAGAGGGAATCTGGTCCCAAGCTGATTTTATCTCTCGCAATAGCTCAATCACATCGTCAATGGGTTCTGGCGTATTGTCTAAGTTGGCGGCACTGACTTGTCGAATCATAAAGTCATAAATGGCATCCAAATTATCCGCGATATCACCGCCCTCATCCATAGATAAACAAGCCCGTAGATTGATAATAATATCCAATGCCTTACCTAGGCGCTCACCTTTGACGGATAAATCGCCTTGTGCCATCGCCGCCTTGCCTTGAATTAAACGCTCAATAGCCCCGGCCATCAGCATCTGGATAACCTTATGAGGCGACGCGGCGCTTAACTGACTGTCAACAGAGACCTTCTTATAGGCCTGTAGTGAGCCTCTCATAGTCTTCCTCACCTATTGAAATTTCTTATACAGCTGCACAGACTGCTTCCCCTTGCGCTGCTGTAACAAGCGCTTGGCAGATTCTGCTTTGTGCTCTTCGAGCGTATCAATGAGCGTTTTTGTTCTTGCCAACGCCTCGGACCATTGTGGATGACTCGGCGCCTGTGTTGACGCTGCAATCTTATCGAGCAGCGTTTTTCTATCATGCAATTGTTGAGCCAGCTTTTCTGGATCAATGTCACTTAAGGTTAAGTGCTGAGCAATGTCTGCATCCATTACCTCTAACGTGACGAGCCAATCCGCAATCTCTGTCATGGCTAACCTGGCATGATGTTTTGCATTGCTTGCAATTGAGAACGCATTTGACTCGTTGCTTCTTCCATCGCAGAAAAGCGCTGCATGGTTCGTGACTCTAAGCTTTCCATGCGTCTATCTAACTCACGCTGATCATCACGTAATCTCAGCTTTTGCTCTGAAAGCGTGCTTTCACGGTTACTGATCGCCCCACCCGCGCCGGTGAACCCATTGACCACCTGCTCTAATTGACGCGCAAAGCCATCATTGCCACCGAAAAAACCTTCTAAAGCGTTAAAGTTTTGACGCAGCTGGCGGTCTAACACTTTATTGTCGATTTCTAAACGGCCATCCATGGTGGTCGTCACCCCAAGTTCACTCAATGTTTTCATCCCTTCAGGCGCTTTCTCTATCGGGGATGAAAATAAGTTACGTAACCGACTGGTCGCCGTACGTATCACACTTTCACCCGCCAACGGACCGCCTTGTTGCGTTTCGGGATCATATTGGCTAACGGCTTGAGAGACACGGAAGAACGCATTGTAATTATCAACAAAAGACGTAATCGTTGATCGTACCGATTCTCGGTCATGCTCTACCGCCAGTGAAAGTGGCTTATCACTGGTTTGGTCAACTTCTAACGAGACACCCTCGATAGCATTATCAAATGTATTGGTTGTACTGGACACCGAGGCGATACCATCAATCAATATCTTGGCATCTTGTGCTGCCTGCATTTGCGTCATGCCATTATTAGCTTGTCCAGCTTGAAACCCTAACTGGTGGAGTGCACTGCCTATCTGAGCATCAACATTCACTTCGATCCGATTCGTTTCCCCGGTTTTATTACCGTTTAGCACCATACGTGCGCCACTATCGTCTTGGATAAGCGACGCCTGGATCCCGGGGTTTTTAGGATCGTTGTTAATCGCCCGCACAACGTCAGCCAAGCTGTCTTTGCCTTGTGGTACATCGATCACACTGGTGCGATTACCCATGGTGATCGTAAGTTTACCCGTACCCAACGAGGCATCAGGATCGACGCCTGGCGAGACAAGCTTATGAGCCCCCGCAAGTTGCTGTACATCAATCTGATAACGTCCAGGGATGGCGTCCGGGGTTGCCGTAGCACCGAGCGCGTCGGGGTTGCTCACCGATGTGGTTCTCGCCGAAAAACCTTCGTTACGACGAAAATCATACATCTGGGTTTTAAGTGTCGCGAGAGAATCTTTTAAGCGACCAAACGCACTAATGTCGGTTTCAACGTCATTAGTGCGTTTGATAATCCGCTCTTGCTTGGGTGCACGTTCAGCATCCACGATTTTAGTGACCATGGCATTAATATCCATGCCACCGCCCATGCCTGCTGCTTTTACACTCATAACGACTCTCTCACCTCGTTACACCTTCTCTGTGACCAGCCCTCGCGCGTGTTGCGACAATTGCTTAGCAAGCTCTAACATTTCTTTTTCTGGAATTTGACGGATGATATCGCCACTGTTCATTTCATACACGGTGACAATGCTACGTCCTGTGTCTTCATCCAGTCGGAATGCGAGCCCTTTGTTAAAGTCAGACATAAACTCATCCAGCCGGGCGACCAGCTTTTCAAGCTGTTGTCGTTGTAGCTGACGGTTTTCCTCAATGCGCTGCGACTGTTCAACACGCCGTTGCTGCATTGATTCTCGCGCTTCTCGGCGTTCAGCTTGCTGATGCTGATTCACCGGATCAGACTGCGTTTTTCCAACTCTTACATCTTTTGCAATCTTTGTGCCATCAGAGGGTTTTGAGTGCAGCAGGGATGAATTGGAAACGGATGAAATGTCCATTGCTATTCACCTCCAAAAACGTAGCGGCGGCGATTAGGCCGCCGCTCGTGAATGGTTAACCGAGCAAGCTCAGTGCCGCTTGTGGCGCCTGCTTGGCTTGCGCCAAAATCGAGGTACCAGACTGCTGCAGAATTTGCGATTTGGTCAAGTTCGTTGTTTCTTTCGCGAAATCAACATCACGGATTCGGCTGTTCGAGGCCGATACGTTTTCATTGACGTTATCCAAGTTCGCAATTGTATGGCTCAAACGGTTTTGCTTCGCACCCAATTCAGCACGGTGAGAGTCGATAAATTGCATCGCATTATCGATCATACCGACCGCTTTTTGTGCGCCACCCATAGACGAAACATCCACATCTTTGATGGTTTCATCCACTTTGGTTCCCATGGAGAGCGACGTAGCCAGCGCCCCTGAGAAGGTTGCATCCGAACCTGCCCCAGTGACAATTTGCAGCTCACCGTCTTCCGTCACCGATGCACTGAGTTTATCGTCAGCCTGACCATTAATGTAGGTCGCGATTTCTTCAATGTCATCACCGCCTTTCGCCGTTACATTGATCGACGTTGAGGTGCCATCCGCATTGGTGATATTGATTGCCATGGTTGCACCGGCAGTAGCTGTCCACCCTGCTGACTTACCATTCGTAGCCGTAAAGCTAGCGCCACCCATTTCACTGTGGTCAGCGCGGATGTTTTTGAACTCCATCATCACCGCTTCACCAGCATCAGCACCCACTTGGAACGAACGCGTACCAAATGTGCCGTTGAGGAGCTTGGCACCACCGAACGAGGTGGTTTCTGCGATACGGTTTAGCTCGTCTTTCAGCGCGACCACTTCTTCTTGAATTGCGCTACGTTCAGAGTCACCGTTAGCACCGTTAGCGGATTGCAGTGACAAGTCACGCATACGTTGCAAGATGTTGCTTGACTCTTCCATCGCCCCTTCAGCGGTTTGCGCCATTGAGATACCGTCATTGGCATTTCGAACAGCCACACCCAAGCCACTGCTTTGTGCCATCAAGCGGTTAGAAATCTGAAGACCTGCCGCATCATCTTTGGCACTGTTGATACGAGAGCCGGATGACAAACGCTCCATTGAGTTGTTCAGCGCATCGGTCGAATTATTCAAAAATCGCTGAGCTGTCATCGCAGGGACGTTAGTGTTAACAGTAATAGCCATAACTATTCTCCTTAGGTTCTAGGTCCGGCTTCGCCCAGCTGACCAGGGAAAACCAGTGTAAAATTGTTCACAACCCATGTAGCGGCGCACGTTGAGAAAGCTTTAGCTTTTTTGTTGTGCGTGTCGGTATTAATACCGATGCCGTATGGCGCTATGAAGGTTAACGCCCAAAGGAGAGATATCTTTAGTGGGATTTTGATAAAAATTAGCATAAAAAAAGCGGCAACCGCTTGCCGCTTTTTTTTACCCGTAAAAACGAGAGGTTATTGCAGAAGGTTCAATGCTGCTTGCGGCATCTGTTTGGCCTGAGCCAGCATCGAGGTACCCGCCTGCTGTAGGATTTGACCTTTGGTCATTGCCGTCGTTTCACGCGCAAAGTCTGTGTCTCGAATACGACTGTTTGAAGCCGACACATTTTCCTGGATATTCGACAAGTTGCTAATGGTGTGGCTGAGTCGATTTTGCTTCGCGCCCAAATCCGCCCGCTGACTGTCGATATAACGCATCGCCGCATCGACAACGCCAACAGCCATTTGAGCACCACCGACATCGGACACATCGAGGTCTGCCGCTGTCACTAAGTCACCGTTACCCGAAACCATGCCCAGAGAGGCGGCGAGTCCACCACTAAAATTGACGGCACCTGCGACTTTATTCTCTTCAATAAAGATTTGCAGCTGTCCTTCCTCGTCAACGGACGCGGTGAGCATTTCATCTGACTGGCCGTTGATATAGCTTGCCAGCTCTTCCACATCATCGCCTGCTTTCGCGCCGATACTTAAGCTGACGTTTTCACCCTCTTTCGTGGTAAATTGCAGCTGTAATGTCGAGGCTGCACCATCCACTTCCCAGCCAGCTGATTTGGGTTGACTGCCGACAAATTCCACGCCACCCATACGGAAATCATCTGCACGAATGCTCGAGAGTCCCATAATGATCGCTTCACCGGCGTCAGCACCAATTTGGAACGAGGCTTCACCAAACGAACCATTCAGTAATCGACGTCCACCAAAAGCTGTCGTTTCTGCAATTCGGTTCAGCTCATCTTTCAGTGCCTCGATCTCTTCTTGGATAGCCACACGTTCAGATTTACCATTGGCACCGTTAGCAGATTGCAAGGAAAGGTCCCGCATACGCTGCAAAATATTGGTAGACTCTTGCATAGCCCCTTCGGCAGTTTGGGCAATCGAGATACCATCATTGGCGTTCCGCATTGCCACATCAAGCCCTCGAGTTTGGGCCACTAATCGGTTAGATATCTGCAAACCCGCCGCGTCGTCTTTAGCACTGTTGATTCGGCTACCTGACGACAGACGTTCCATTGAATTGTTCAACTCATCGGTCGCTTTATTCAGGTAACGCTGCGCAGTCATCGCAGACACGTTGGTGTTAACTGTTACACCCATTTTGCTCTCCTTTGACTTTCGCTTGCTTTGCGAAACAGCCTACCCGCGACGTGTTGCACTGTGTAATGGCGGTGCTGCGGGAACAGCTTGTTAATCAGTTTTAGTCTCAGCCCGTTCAAAAACTGGCCGCTTGGTTGATTAAATACAATATATGTGCCAACTTTTTAAAACCTTTCAAAATCAGTGTCTTACTAGATTTTTGTTGTATAATAGAGCGCAATAATGACAGCGGAATCTGCCGATTTTCTGTACCAGCGGCAATATAGCGGCAACGCCTCGCCTTCGGTTGCCGGCATGACCGGTCTATCGCTTGTCGATGTACGCTTGCAAATAGGCGGCCAACTCCGGTAACGACTGAGCTAGAAGGCATATTTTTTGCAGATATTGTTTGCAGATAGATAACACTCATCATCCCACCAGCGTCTTGACACTAAGTCGAGGCAATCATAAATAACAGGACGAAGTCACTGATGACGCAAAAAAACGACGGTCAAACGAATATGACGCTGGATGACGCGTTCCAGCTCGGTATTCGCCTCTATCAAGACGGCAATAAAGTCGATGCACGGCAAGTTTTTGAACAGATACTGAGCCAGGCGCCAGATACCGTTCCCGTGCGGCAGGTTCTCGCCGTATTAGATGCGGAACAAGGGCAATATCGCCAAGCGATGACACATCTTGAACATGCCCTTACGCTCGCGCCTGATGATCACTCTCTGTTGTTCGACAAAGCGCAACTGCTCACCCAGCAAGGCCACAACAAAGCGGCCTTAGACATTGTCGACGCTTTGTTTGCCGCCGCTCCCACCAACCAAGATATCCTTAGTTTACGTGAACAGTTAACCGCAAAACTTGGCTTGCAAGGTGAAAGCCGTCGTACACATGCTTTGCGTGATGAATTGCATCAAATTAAAAATCAAGGTCTGGCTGAGGAAATCAACAAAACCATGGCGTTGGCCGCTAATTTGATGAAGGATGGCCACACGGCACAAAGCGAACAACTTTATCAAACGATACTAACGCTTGAGCCCGACTACCCTCCTGCATTGATGGCGTTGGCTCAGCATGCGCTTGATGAACAAGAATACGGTAAGGCCCAGCAGCTCTTATTACGCGGTAATGACAAGGCGCAATCTCATCAAGTGTGGCAACTGCTTTTGGTAAGAGCAGAGTCAGGGCTCGGTGCGTATACAAGCGCTCGCCAACGCTGCTTGCAAGCCCATAAGCAAACTCAAGATCCAGCATTTTTGCACCAACTGTTGGTGGTGTATCTCAAGGAAGCCAATTGGTTGGAAGCGAGTAAACTGGCCAAGCAATGTTTGCGTGATGACCCCGAGCGCGGAGAATTACACTATGCCTATGCCCGTGCTACCTTCGAGCGACTCAAGCAACATCATCAGTTTACGCAAGATAAATTGACCGATTGCTACCAGATCCACGAGAAGGCTCTCGTTCATGTCAGCGATAAACAAGCGAATACCTTAAATGCACAATTAGGCGAGCTCGAGTGGTATATGGGAAATATCGATCAAGCCCAACATCGCCTAGAAACGTTATTAGCGGCGCAACCCGATGATCATGCGCTGCGGTTTAACCTTGCCTTTGTCTATCGTACCCAAATGGCGTGGGATAAGTTTTACTCGGCGAATGAAGCAGGACTTGATTGCGGCCGTCGACTCAAATACCACGGTGATTTACCCCGTTGGGATTTGTCGCGACCACAAACCGATGCCGTACTCATTATGCCTGAGCAAGGTGTCGGGGATGAACTCGCCTATTTTCATAACGTGGCAATGGTGGTTGAGCGTGCTCGAAAAGTGTACGTTGGCTGCGATCCGCGTCTAGAGCCCTTACTGAGTCAAGCATTTCCAAGTACAGAAATTGTGCCGATTTCTCGCAAAGATGGAAAAGATATTTTCGTCCCTGAGCATGTTCTCGCTGACATTGATAGTTGGGTGGCCGGTGGATCACTGGCAGGGTTGTGCTATCACCACTTTGACCGTCATCTTTATCAGCAAACCTATATTGTTCCTGATGTCGCAACCCATGCGCCTTGGATAGCACCGTTAGCTAAATTGCATCAGAAAGGGCCTGTGTTTGGGCTATGCTGGCGCAGTGGTCTCGCGGCTGCCACCCGTAACATTCACTACTTGGTGGCTGAAGAATTAGCAGGCTGGATAAAAGCCGTTCGCCAGCTTTGTCCTAACGCCCAGTTTGTCAATTTACAATATGGTGAGTGTGAAAAAGAGCTGAGTAAAATCAAAAAACAAACGGGCGTTGAGATCGTGTCACTGCCCGGATTGGATCTTAAAAATGATTTTATGGGGACCGCGCATGCGATCAAACAGCTCTCGGGGGTATTTACTGCGGGGACAGCGGTGCATCGGCTGACGGTTGCCGTCGGCACACCTTGCTATGTGTTTTTTGCCGGCCATAAAGAGAGCGATATACAAACGCCAGAGTCGATGCCAGGCTACGCAGAGTATGCATTTAGTTATCCGCCAATGATCAAAGACAAACAGCCACTGCTTGATGCGATAGCACGCCGTATGGTTGACGATCTCGGTCGGTAAAAAGGGGGGAATCACCCTCTACCAATAAAAACGGGGCCGCTGAGACGGCCCCGTTTTTTATTCACCGCTGGTACCTTGCGGTAACCTAAGGCTTCAACCTTGGGTTAGATATAATTAAACAACGAAAGATCTTTAGTCTTAGCAAATGCCTGCTGGGACGCTTGCAGTGCCAGCATATCTTCGTTCATATCGATGGCGGCTTGGGTATAATCTAAATCTTCCATGGTACCCAAAGAGCGATTCAACACTAATTTAAAATCTTTATGCATGCTTTCTTGTCGATCGAGCGTGGTCAACCGCGTTCCCACTTCTGAGCGTGCTTTGTTCAAGTGTTTAAAGGCGGCTGAAAACTGCTCAGTGACTTGATGGAGCTCTGCCGTTGCCGAGGCATCATCGATATCCGCATACGATAAAGCCGCACCATTTTTAAACGCATCGAAGATATTGAAGCTATCTTGTCTTTCTAAGTTGATAGTATCACCCGGCCCCATCTCACCTTCAAAGGTCATTTTGAGCGTGTTCCACTCAATGCCGGTTTGCGGATCGTACAGGCCAGCACTGACTTCGGTGCCATCTTGCATCAGTGAGTACGTGGTATCACCACTCGCATTAACATCAAACGACACCGAATAGTTGGCCGTATCAGCATCATTGCTATTTTCCGCGTTTGCCAGCAACAGCAGAGATCCATCTTCAAGATCGTATTCCGGTTGATAATCGCCAAAAGGGTTATCAATTTCCATAAACATCTTATCGCCGGGATCGGAGGTCGGCACTTCTACTGCAGGCGCTACTTGAGCCGTACGAAAGTAACTGTCGCCGGCATAACGGACATTGCCTTGGGTATCACGATAAAAAGGCTGGGTACTGGTTTGGGTGCCGGAGAACAAGAAGTTGCCTGACTCGTCCTTGGTGTTCACCAAGTCCATAAAGTTATCAAACATTCCTTGCAGATCTTGGCGGTGCGCAGTGCGGTCTTCCACCGATAACGAACCATTAATCATCGCCATCACTTTACGCTTGGCGCCATCCATGATTTGCTCTGATTCATCAATAGCGATCTCTTCACGTGTTTGACGATTTCTCGCCAAGGTGATCGAATCAATAAACTGATCAATCTGCTCATCTTGCTGGCGAAAGTTCTGAATATAGATTGATGAGACGGGGTCATCGCCGGATGTGATCACACGTTTTCCGGTCGCCATTTGCTCCTGATTATCTTGCACCTTTACATTTTGGCGCATAATGTCGTTGGAGACAGATTGGTAATTATGAAAACTAGCAATACGACTAATCATACTGATCGACCCTTATCGCGTTGCATTGAGCAGAGAATCAAAGGTTTCATTGGCCGCAGTCATGATGCGTGACGCCGCCATATAAGCGCGTTGAAACTTCATCATATTCGCCGCCTCTTCATCAAGGTTAACCCCAGACACTTGGGCGACACGTCCTTCTGCCGCATCATGTTCAACCATACTCACATCCTGCAAACGCTCATACGACGCTTTTTGCACCCCTAAATCGGTACTCAGCCCTTCATAGACATCAAGCACGGTGGAGCGGCCATTATCCATCAACTTTTGCGTTTGCAACTCTTGCATGCGAATTAAGTTACTGTTGTCGCCATCCGCCGGGATCAAGCTTACGGCCAAGACATCGTCAGGCACCGCTTTATCATTAAGATCAATCACGGTCCCATTCACGTCTATCGGCCCACCAGGTGGATAAGCTTGAGGCGCAACCAAGATTTGACCTTTGGTGTCTGTCACCGCAAATTGGCTGCCATCCGGTGAGATTCGAACTTGAAATTCTTTTTGTCCGCCACTTTGCAGTACACGGACGTCGCCCTCACCTTTACTCACCGAGCTACCACTAATATAGCTTTGTGCTGCAATATCAGCAGGATCTTCCATCGCCACCCGCATTTGCCCTGCCGCTGACCGTGCCGGGCGAATTAATACTCGCTCATTGGCCGCCAATCCTGCATCAATTTGAACACGCATTCCGTCGACATTGAAGCTGGGAGGCGTACCGCTAGGGGTGACGGCGGATTGTTTGCCGTCTGGGGCGGTCAGCGTATATTGTGTGCCATCGAACTTAAGTTGATAGTCACCCGGTTTAAGCTTTTGCAAATCATCGATATAAACTTTAAGGTCCGCGGTGGAGTCACCGTTTTGAACCACGCGAGAACGGGCGATGCGATCACTGTTAAAATCGGTAAAGATATTTTTGCCCACTTCACCATTAAGATCGAAGCCTTGTCCCTGCAAATCATTCAACGCCTGAGAAAACCCAATCGACATTCGGCCTAACTCGTCACGCGCTTGGCTGAGTGTGTCATCACGGTACTCAAATAACGCACCGAGTTTACCGCGAATATCGCTATTCGAAATGGCTTTCACACTCTTACCTTCAACGAGGGCTAAACGACGCTCTTGATGATCCGGCTCACCCGGCAAGGTAGTTAACTCACTGCTATTCATCCCGGATACCAGCATATGGCCACTGCCAATGATGACATTGAAAAGACCATCTTCGCGTGCATTCACGCTTACCTGGGTGTACTCAGACAGCTCTCGGATCAATTTGTCATGACGGTCCAATAGATCATTAGCTTCGGCGGGAGTTTTAAGTATTGCCTTATGCACATCCACCAGCTCTTGGCCGATGTCGTTCATTCGCTTTACCGTGGCATCAATTTGTGACGAGGTATCAATTGATTGCTGCTGTAACACGCCATAGACGTCGTTCATACCGGCAGCGACCATTCGCGCTTTTTCGAGCACGACTTTTCGCGCCCCCATATCACTGGGGCTATCAGTTAACCCTTTAACCGCGCCGTAGAATTCATTCATGTTTTCAGGAATTTTTTTGGCTGAATGCGCCATCATATCGTCGAGTCGACCGAGTTGATCGTTGCGCGCGGCGGCGTGAGACAAGTTCGAGGTCGCCACATTCAGTTCATTAACCGCGAACTTATCGTAGTTACGGCGTACCGCAGCAGCATGAACACCGGTACCGTAGTTGTTGCCACCCCAAAATTGCGGATCATTGGTTTGTTGCTCAACGGATTGACGGCTATACCCTTCCGTATTCACGTTAGAGATATTGTGACCTGTTGTATTCAGCTGTCGCTGCGCAGTCAGTACGCCTTGCGATCCAAGGGAAAGCAGGTCCAAGCCCATTGTGCCTCCAAGTAACCCGGCAATTAAAACGAGATAATCAAAGTAAAGCAAAAATCAGGCCAGAGAAGGTAGAGGGGGTTTTAAAGCGATGTAAAACAAGATATTAACTGATTTAAAGGCATAAAAAATCAAGCTAAAATAAAAAACGGCAAGCCTTTGCCTGCCGCTCAATTATTCCATCATGCCACGGACTTGATCGAGCACACGGATAACTTTGTCGGCATACTCAGGATCAGTGGCATAGCCCGCTTGATGGAGTTCGCGAATAAACTGTTCAGGTTGCGCAGATTGAGACAGGGCTTGCTCGTAACGGGGGTTTTCTCGTAAAAACGAAACAAAATCATCAAAACTCTCTTGATAGGATGGATACGCGCGGAAACTCGCCGTTTCTTTCACCGGGATCCCATCATACACTTCGAGTGTTTGCGTCGCGACTTTGTCTCCGCTCCAGCGTGGATCCGCTTTAATATTGAACAAGTTATGGCTGTTATCACGGGCATTGGCGATCACTTTTTTACCCCAGCCGGTTTCCAAGGCAGCTTGTGCTAAAATGATTGCTGGATCGGTGCCAAGTGCCCGCGCCGCGCGTCGTGCATGAGGCGCTAATGTATCAACAAATGCGGCAGGCGAATCAAAGCCTTCATTACGTTGTCCCGCCTCACTTCCCGCTGCCGGTGGGGCAATCGACTGGCTATCCAGCGCGGCAATCGCTTTTTCTGCCGCCTCTCGACTTCGATTTTGATCCAAAGGCAAAGATTGCGCCGATGTGCGCGCCGCATCTTCCAAGTCAGGTTCACTATCGCCCAGAGCCTGGCCCAGTTGTTCCACAATCATATCAGCCAGCCCCAGCGATCCCTCTCGGCTGAGTTCACTTGCCATTTGTTCGTCTGCCATTTGCTCATAAAACTTAGAGGTGCGATCGTCGATGAGATCGGACTCGAACGCTTCATTGGCATCACGCATTGATTTAAACAGCATCTGGGTGAACAAGGCTTCAAATTGCTCTGCCGCAGAGCGTAATGCGGCACTTTTATCGCCATCGCCATTTTTAGTCGCTTGACGGCGCAACGAATCAAGCTGGCTAATATCGTGTACAAATTGACTATCAACAGGAGATTTCATTGCTGTACCTTATATGACTATCAACTGACCATCGATGGCACCGGCTTGTTTTAGCGCTTGCAAGATGGCCATCAAGTCTGAGGGGGCAGCCCCCACGCCATTGACTGCGCGAACTAAATCGTCCAAGGTCACGCCTGGTTTAAAGTGGAACATTCGCCCTTCTTCTTCTTCGACATTGATCTCGGTATCCGGTGTGACTACCGCTTCCCCACCACCTAATGGGTTGGGCTGATCGACATTAAAGTCTTCTTGAATCGAGACGGTCATGCCGCCATGCGTAATTGCAGCTGGACGAAGGCGCACATTTTGTCCCACCACAATGGTGCCCGTACGAGAATTGACGATGATTTTAGCCGCACCATCTCCAGGTTGAAATTCAATATTTTCCAAGGTGGATAAAAACGCGACCCGCTGGCTCACATCACGTGGCGCTCTGACACGCACCGACGTAGCATCCATCGCAGACGCTGTTGATGGCCCTAGAAAGCGGTTAATCGCATCCACCATCCGCTGAGCGGTGGTAAAATCAGATTGAAATAGATTGAATGTCAGGTAATCACCACGACCAAATGGATTCGGCACTTCCCGCTCAACGGTAGCGCCATTGGTGATCCGCCCCACCGTAGGGGTATTCCCCACCAGTTGTGAACCATCGGCCCCCGTGGCACTAAACCCACCGACAATTAAGTTGCCTTGTGCGGTGGCATAGACGTTGCCATCCAGCCCTTTCAGAAAGGTTTGGAGCAAGGTTCCCCCTCTTAAACTTTCCGCCGATCCAATCGATGACACAGTCACGTCAAGTTTTTGACCCTGTTTGGCAAACGCAGGGAGGTCTGCGGTCACTGCGACTGCGGCGATATTGTCCGATTGAGGGGTTGTATCAGTAGGAAGTTCGATACCAAAGTTATTTAGCATCGACTTAAAACTTTGGTCAGTAAAATCAGTGCTTTCAC
The DNA here is from genome assembly GCF_001996065.1 of Salinivibrio sp. MA351. Taxonomy (NCBI): domain Bacteria; kingdom Pseudomonadati; phylum Pseudomonadota; class Gammaproteobacteria; order Vibrionales; family Vibrionaceae; genus Salinivibrio; species Salinivibrio sp. MA351. Next base: position 53,972 of record NZ_MUFG01000004.1, read on the forward strand.
CTGTCCCCGGCAAACCGACCACTAAACCATAGCCCGTCAACGTGTTACTCCTGACCCCAGCAACCTCGGCAACGTCTTTTATTCGAGCCGCAAGACTTGGTGTGGCTACAACCAGCAAGACTATCGATAACAACCACTTTTTCACGTCAACTCTCCGTCACAATATAGGGCTACAAGGTGACATTAAAGAATCGTGCCAACCAGCCTTGTTCTTGGGTATCTTGTCGCTCGCCGGTACCGGAATATTGAATTCTGGCATTGGATATACGGGTTGAAGCAATGGTATTATCCGGGCCAATATCGGCGGGTCGAATGGTACCGCTCAAGCGAATGTATTCATCGCCTGAGTTCAGCGTTAACCATTTTTCGCCGCGCACCATTAAGTTGCCATTGGCCAATACATTAATCACTTGTACTGAAATAGAGCCTTGCAAACTATTACTTTGATCTGCCGATGAAGAACCCGTTGATGAATTATCATTGCTCACTTCATACGACAAGGTGCGCTCGCCAATGGTGATTTCCTCCCCTCCTAAGGACAGAGGATCCATGCTCAAGTCGTTTGACTTGGCCAAATCGGAGCTCGCACTTTTTTGAGCCTGAGTGTTTTCCTCAAGCATGACCGTCACGATATCCCCAAGTCCACTGGGTTTTGAGCCATTATATAAATCACGCTGTTGGCTGGTATTAAACAGAGATCCTGTCGCCGTTGCATAGTGCTCCGGGGGCTGTTGCGGGCGAATCGGAGACCAAGACGGATCGTCAGCTTTGGGATCTTCACGTTGACGTAACAAACCAATCAAGCCCTCACCTTCCGGTGTTGTATCGCCTTCAACCGCATCCGTGGTCGAGGTGGCTTGGTCAAGATCACTGCCTGTATCTTGCTGCCCCGGCAATGAACAACCGCTCATCCCTAGGAGCGTGGCAAAGAAAAGGCCCGATATTAATCCACGTTGCACCGTCATCATTGCCCCCTTACACCTTCACCATGCTTATAACTGTTGATTTACGTAACTGAGCATCTGGTCAACGGATGAGATAACTTTAGAGTTCATCTCATAAACACGTTGGGCTTCGATCATATTGACCAGTTCTTCGGTTACATTGACGTTTGAAGTTTCGAGCATCGATTGTTTTACTTCGCCAAACCCATTCAGGCCTGGTACGCCTTCTTGCGGATCACCACTGGCGCCTGTGGGTAGGTAGATATTCTGACCAACCGGCTCCAAACCACCTGGGTTAATAAAATCCACCGTCGTGATTTGACCCAAGACTTGGTTTTCTTGCTGACCGCGCAAACGGACAGAGACTTCGCCATCCGTGCCGACGGTCACCTGTACAGCATCATCCGGTATCGTGATTTCAGGCTCCAGTGTATAGCCCGACCCTGAGGTAACGATAGTCCCCTCATCGTTGAGGGTGAACTGACCATTGCGTTGGTAACCCATGTTGCCGTCGGGGAGCAACACTTGGAAAAAGCCATCGCCTTCGATCATCATGTCGAGCGCATTGTCTGTTGTTTGTACATTACCATTGGTATGGACACGCTGAGTGGCAACGACCTTTGACCCTGCCCCCAACATCAAACCACTCGGCAGCTCTGTGTTCTGAGATGATTGGCCGCCCGGTTGATTAATGTTTTGATAAAAAAGATCTTCAAATACCGCGCGTGACTTTTTAAAACCGACCGTTGATGCGTTGGCTAGGTTATTCGAAATCGTCGAAATATTAGTTTGCTGCGCATCAAGTCCGGTTTTGCTGACCCATAATGCTGGATGCATAATTACTTCCTCTTAATAAACCTTAGCCAAGCCGCAATAACGATGAAGACGACTCGTCCATTTTTTCTGTGGTTTTCATTAACTTCACTTGCATTTCAAAGTGACGTTGCAAGTCAATCAGCCCCGTCATTTCACCCACTGCGTTAACGTTACTGCCCTCTAAAGCTCCCGTTTGTAACGTCACACCTGCATCCGCTGGAAATACGGTGCCAGGTTCTTTGGGCTTAAATACCCCATTTTTATCTTTGAAAAGGTCTTGGTTATCTGGGCGAACGAGTTTAATTCTATCCACCACTTCCATAGCATCAGGCGGCGCCCCCTGGGGCAATACCGAGACGCCCCCTTCTTTTCCGACTTCAATTCTTGCCGCCGGCAAAGGAATAAAGATCGGCCCGCCATTTTCACCCAAAATGAGATTGCCGTTACTGTTCTGAAGTAACCCAGTTTGATCCACTTTCAAGTGACCGGCACGGGTGTAGCCTTCTTGGCCTTGGCTGTCTAATACCGACATCCAGCCTTCACCTTGAACGGCCACATCAAGATTACGGCCGGTTGTGATGGTGGAGCCTTGCTCGAAGCTATAACCAGGTCGCTCAGTCATATTAAAAACTCGGCTTGGTAATCCCTCACCGTAAGCTTGCATAGAGCGTGACTGCTCAAGATCAGCTCGGAATCCCGTGGTACTGACATTGGCTAGGTTGTTGGCGCGCAACTGCATTGCCTGCATATCTTGCTTAGCGCCACTCATGGCGAGGTATAACGCGCGATCCATATTGGTTGCCTCCACAATCGTTCTGTAGGTAACAAAGCAAGGAGCGTGCCATTAATTAAATGCATGTTTTTTCAGAAAGATAGAAAGAGAAAATCAAGAAAGGGGAGATAAAAGAAGCAAACGAAGGCGAGGACTTGCCGCCTGACGGGCAGGCGGCAATAAAAGCGAGCTTAACGGATTTGCAAGATATTCTGTTGCATCTGGTTACTCACTTCCAGCGCTCGCGAGTTCGCTTGGAAATTACGTTGCGCGGTGATCAAATCGACCAGCTCTTGAGTCATATCGATATTAGATTGCTCAATGGTCCCGCTTTTCACTTGACCAAATGCGCCTTGCATCGCCTCACCAAAAATGGGATCGCCCGAGTCTTGGGTGATATCCCACTGGGTGTTACCCACCTGTGCTAAGCCTTGCTGGTTGGCAACACGCACCATGCCAACCCGGCCTAATGCGATGTTTTCACCATTACTGTAGGTCGCCATAATGGTCCCTTTCGGATCAATATCGACCTTGGTCAAATAGCCTGTCGTCGCCCCATCATCAGAAAATTTGCGCATCTCAAACGGCGCGGCATACTGAGTCGGGTTATCAAAGTTGAGCGTGAGCTGCTGATCACCGTTGGCACCGTTCATCTCTAATCCAGCGCCTGTTGGGCCCAAGGCATCGGTCACGATCGGATTACCGCCATTAATATTGTTCACTGAACCATCTGAGTTAAAGTCGATGGTGTGACCAACCTGTCCAGTGGCATTGGTTGAATTGCCACCTTGGATATTCACCGGCTTTTCACCTTCAGGATCCGTCATGGTGTAATACACAGACCAGCTATTGGGATTGGCCGGATCGTTACCTTTCACATAATACGTCGACAACTTATACGGCTGACCAAGCGAATCATAAACCGTTGCAGAGGTTTGCTTGTTGTAGGTTTCAGGGTCTTCAAAATTAAACTGGGTCGGATCTTTTTGCGCACCGCCAGCTGGTAAGTTCAAACCAATATCAACATTTTGTGACGCACGAGGCTGACCAAACTGATCCGGTACATTAAGAGACTGAGGCTCATAAGAAGAGACCTGCTGGGTATCAGGATCGACATTGTAACCGAGCAAGTACTGACCTTCGGAATTGATAATGTCGTTATTTTTATCAAGGTGGAAAGCACCGTTGCGGGTTAAATGGTAATCATTGTTTTGCAGCTTGTCATTTGACACACCGAAGAAACCATTGCCGCTAATCCGCAAATCGAGCGGATTATTGGTATAAATACTCGAGCCTTCGTGGAATTGCTGCGCCACGGTCGATGTTTGAACACCTGTGCCGTTGGTAGTCTTCGAGTTTGAGAAGATCGACGTCGAATACACATCACCAAACTCTGCGCGAGATTCCTTAAAGCCATAGGTATTGGCATTAGAAATGTTGTTACTGGTGGTGTTCATGTCTTTCTGGGCCGCACCAAGGCCACTTAACGCAATATTAAAACCCATTGCTTTTCACTCCTAATAAATCGGTCAGCCTTTCGTCACATTACCGACGTCGGCATTACCGACCTCTAGCACTTCAGCCAGTTTCATCGGTGAGGAAAAGCCAGCAATATTTAACATCACATTGCCACCACCATTCCCCAGCAAAACACTGTTCACATTGGCATAGGTGGACACATCAAACTCTTGTGTCTGTCCATCAACCATGCCACTCACCTTGAGCTTGTAAGTGCCCTCCGGCATAGGATTGCCGTTGTCATCCATCCCATCCCACTCGACGCGATGATCACCTGGTGGTTTGGCACCCATACTGAACGTTCTCAATAGTTGTCCTTGTTCGTTCTCAATTCGAACACTGACATTATCTAGCGCTTGAGGCAGCTTCACCATGCCCGCGACACCGCCCGTTTCACCTTTCACACCGGTGGAGCCGGGAACTAGCACGTCACGCCCTACTAACGATGACGCTTGTAATGCCTGGTTGGACGTAATCGACTCATTGAACGTATCAAACTGCTTGTTCATTTTGCCGATGCCCTCTACCGTGGCAAACGACGCCATCTGCGAGATCATCTTGTCGTTATCGACAGGTTTGGACGGATCCTGCTGTGACAGCTGCTTGGTGAGCAATTTGAGAAAGTCTTCCTGTTCGAGTGCTTGCTTACCCGTGGTCGAGTCTTGCCTCTCTTGCAGTTTCTTCTCTTGCTGCGCCTTTAGCTGGTCAATGTAGGACAGTCCGTTACTAGAACCTGTACCGTCAATTCCGGCCATCTTCGCCTCCTACATTACTGACCCATCTGAAGCGTACGCATCAGCATTTGTTTACTCGCATCCGCGACCTGAACATTGGTTTGGTAAGATCGCGACGCAGAAATCATGTTCGCCATCTCTTCCATCACATTCACATTCGGTTTAAAAATATACCCTTCGTCATTCGACATCGGATGGTTGGGGTTATATTCCGCGCGTAGTGGTTTCTGGCTTTCGACAATACCATCAATGTTGACCGGCACACTTTCGCCCTGCTGCTTAAAGCGATTAAGCTCCGCAGAGAAAATGGGATGCCGTGCTCGGTACGTCTCTTCAGCAGAGCTACTCACCGAATTGGCATTGGCCAGGTTGCTTGATGTGGTGTTCAATCGTACTGATTCGGCGCTCATGGCCGATCCCGACACGTTAAAAATATTAAACAAACTCATCGATTATTTCCCATTCAATGCCTTCTTCATATTCTTGAACTTAGAGCCAAGAAAATCGAGTGAGGCCTGGTATTCCAGTGCGTTCTGCATGAACAAATTCTTTTCTAGCTGCGCATCAACCGTATTACCATCGCCCGTATCCGGCTGTGATGGGACACGGTACTTTTTCTCTCCGGTCACCCGGCTAGAGGCAGCGATGTGCCGCTCATTTGTGCGACTTAGGCCAATACTTGCCTCGGAGCTTGCCGCCTTGAGCGCGCGTTGAAAGTCAATATCTTGCGCTTTATAGCCTGGCGTGTTGGCATTAGCGATATTGCTAGACAAGGTCTCTGCCCGCTTTCCTCTTACGCCAACGGTGTGCTGGTGCACACCCAATGCATTGTCAAATGTAATCGCCATGGACAACCTCCGAATTCTTACTGAATAGAATAAAGCAAACAAAGTGCCAAGTTTCGATTTAGCACTGTTTTTTAAAGTGAACACTAGGTAGGACGCGGGTTCGAAGCACTCACACTTCGACATAATGCAGCGAGGAGGCAGGTGTTAAACAAAAAAGCGGCAAACACTGTGCCGCTTTTTAAAATGCTATTTTAACTTGTAGATGATGCCTGGATTACAACGGATCATCTCAAACTTATCGGTTAAACCAGTGAGTGACTCCGACGCCCCGAGAATAAGATACCCACCGGGGTTGAGCGCCCCTGCCATTTGATTAAGCACCTTGGCTTTCATGTCCGGAGAAAAATAAATCAAGACATTACGACAGAAAATAATGTCGAACTTGCCCAGCAAACTGTAGCTTTCCATCAGGTTTTGCGGACGGAAAGTCACCATTCGCTTGATACTGTCTTTGATCCGCATTTTGCCGTCACCCACATCTTCAAAAAAAGTGCGGCGACGCTCTGGAGATAAACCGCGGCCCAACGCTAAGTTGTCGTAGATGCCCTGCCGACACGCCTCTAACATCGACGTGGAAATATCTGTCGCAGTAATACTGACACTGCTCAGCATCCCAGGTTTTCGCTGCTGTGTTTCTGCGACCGTCATGGCAATCGAATAAGGCTCTTGCCCCGATGAACTGGCTGACGACCAAATTTTGATTGGTTTACGTGCTTTCGCCAGCTCTGGAAGTAAACGGTGTGCCAAGACTTCATACGGATAGGTATCACGAAACCATAACGTCTCGTTGGTCGTCATCGCATCAATGGCCGCAACAGCTAATTCACGATTTCGTCCAGTGATGACCGACTTAACCAGCTCAGACAGTGACGCCAAGCCAAATTTATTCACAAGTGGGCTCAGTCGGCTACGCACCAGATACTGTTTACTGTCTCCGAGTACGATCCCACACTTGGACTCGAGGTGCTTACAGAAGTCCCGATATTCTTGATCACTGATTGCTACATTTGTCATTAATTCACTCAATCGCTCTGGTTACGTTACGACTTAACCGCTTCAAGGACGGTAGATCCCAGCTCATCTGGATCGAACTTAGCGATAAACGAGTTGGCTCCGACGCGCTGAACCATCGCCTCGTTAAAAACCCCACTTAGTGATGAGTGCAATACTACATGAAGATCTTTAAGACTCGAATCTTTTCTAATCTCAGTTGTGAGCGTGTACCCATCCATTTCAGGCATTTCGATATCGGATATCACCAAGGCTAACTGGCTATAGATACTCCCCTCTGCGGCCATTTCTTTCAGCTTATCGAGCGCTTCTTTGCCATCTTGCACGAGGATAACGTCATAGCCGACACTTTCTACAGCACGTTTCACTTGTCGACGCGCGACACTGGAATCATCCGCTACCAAGACCTTACTGGGCGCGCTTTCCTCTCGCTCTTCACGTTTTGACAAGACTTCTTCGCTGATTTCCTCATTCACTGGGGCGATTTCGTTGAGGATTTTTTCGACATCAAGCACTTCAACCAGCTCATTATCGATTTCAGTGACGGCTGTCAGATAATGCGAGCGGCCCGTTCCCTGTGGCGGGGGCAGTATTTTTTCCCAATTCATATTAACAATGCGCTCAACAGAACCCACCAAAAATCCTTGCATGGATCGGTTAAACTCTGAAATGATCACAAATCGATTTTCAGGATCGGGAATAGCTGGCCCACCCGTTGCAAGGCTCATATCAATGACAGAGATCGTTTGACCTCGAATATGGGCCACGCCTTTGACAAGAGGATGCAAATTCGCCATCGCCGTCAATCGCGGACACTGCAAGACCTCTTTGACTTTAAAGACATTAATGCCAAAGCGTTGGTTTCTCATCAGGCGGAAAGTCAACAACTCTAAGCGGTTCTGCCCCACCAACTGCGTACGTTGGTTGACCGAATCAAGAACACCACCTGTCATAAGATAAACTCCATATTGCCCCATTTTTTTTGTAGAGTAGCATGGTAATCATAGTGGGTAATCACATGACTCTCGAGAAAGAAGGGAAATTTCTTCTTTGTCCGCTACCGATGGTTTGGAACTATGTCCAAGATATTACGCTTATTTAGCGTCACTTTGCTCGCAAGCTTTAGCTTAAGTATAGCCGCTGCAACAGTAAGTCAAATTGAAGCGGTACAAGATGCAGCAGAAAAACATGTTGCAGACATTATTTCTGTGCCCAAAAACGGCAAAATCGATATTACAGCAGGTAATCTGGATTCTCGCATGCGTTTAACAGACTGCCCTGTTCCTTTGGATACCGATGTGCCTGGACGACAACAGCTTAATACGTCGGTTACTGTGATGGTGTCTTGTGATCAAGACAACTGGCAAGTGTACATTCCGGTTAAGATTGCGCTGATGACACCCTCGGTCGTGGCGAAGCGGCCTCTTAATCGTGGCATGACTATTGCTTCAAATGATCTTGCCATTCAAATGGTAAATAGTCGGTTTCAACGCGGTAGAACCTATACTCAGCCCGCCCGCTTGATTGGTTCCAAAGTCAAACGGACGGTGGGGATGGGCGAACCGATCAGCAGTAGTGATGTCTGTGCGGTGTGTCGAAATGATGACGTTTTAATCACTGCACAAGGAAACGGACTCAATATTGTTGCAAAAGGCACGGCATTAAGTGATGGAGCGCTAGGTGAGCAAATAAAAGTCAAGAACAACAAATCTAAACGTCTCGTCGATGCTACAATCTCAGCGGTCGGCGAAGTAACGGTTAATTTCTGACTTTTTACGTCTCAATGCTAAAGTAACTGCAAAATGTGCCGATATGCTGAGCGACGGACTCAAAAGCGACTGACAGTAAGGCAATGTTATGGCGAGTATTGATCAACTACGTGGTAACCAGCAAGCGCTGACCACCACACGAAACACCAGTAACCAGACCAAAACACAAGAGACACAAGGCGGCGCGGTCCGTGAACAGCAGGGAGTGAAATCTCAAGACGATGCTGTTTCATTAAGCCAACAAAGCCAGAAGATCGACAAAATGAATCAAGAAATGGCCGCCGAGCCCCACTTTGATAGTGCGAAGGTTGAGCAAATCAAGCAAGCGATTGCTAACGGTTCGTATAGAGTGGATGCTGACAAGCTGGCTGCCAACATGATGCGCTTTGAGAATGATCTAAACGAAAGCTAAGCTGACGGAGTGGTTATGAGTCCTACTGCGCCTTTAATGACGCTTGTCGAGCAACAGCGTGAGTGTGTTCAAGCGCTGCAAACGCTCCTTGAACAAGAAGCCAGTATCATCGCGAGCCGTGTATCGGATGATATCGAAGCCATCGCGAAAGAAAAACAAGCGTTAATCAATGAAATCCAGCGAAATGATGCGCAAATCAGTCGTCACTCTGAACGTGATTCACTCCATCATGACGAAACCATGCGTGAACACATCAGCGCGATCCAAACGTGTTTGTCCACCTGTAAACAACAAAACGAAACCAACGGCGTTGCATTGCAACGAGCCAGCTTAAGCATTCATCGTCTGCGCAACTTGTTCCAAGAAAGCGGTGGCAAATCAGAGCTGACTTACAACCAGGACGGCAATGCATCAGGGAGAAAAACACTCGGCACTAACATCAAAGCCTAAAAAGCGCTGTCTATCTTCCCCTCGCCCCCTCTCTAAGCCTGCGCGTCAAATATTTGTCATCGATTAAAGCTTCAACCGTCTCAACGCGAAAAAAAGATTAAGCAACGGTCGTTTTTAATCACAATCAATCAGCCAACTAAAAAAGCGAGCACTTGGCCCGCCTTATTGTCGTGGTTCACACACATATTATTGAAAAATCAGACAACGCCATTAGAAGATAATAGAGTTGTTGGTTGGCACCTGCTGTGACTCACCATAGCGTTTCATTTTTTGCATTGTATCTAGGTTCAGTTCGAGCTCTGTGACGTAACTATCACCAACTTTGTAACTCGCCACCACTTCGGCGCCGCGAATAATGCCATCGACGGCGCCTTGTGTGCTGTCACGACCTAAACTTTGATCGTTAACGCTCGCACGGCTGCTTATCCGCAATCCATAAACTTGCTCGCTCAACTCTTTGTAGGCGTCCACTTTAGACGCGCGCATCGCCCGTGTTTCTTTGTCTTCTTGGGTCGCACCTTGTTGGGCGCTGATCGAGGCCATACCAACCGCCGAAATAATGCTTTCTTCTTTCATTCTGGTAAGAGGCTGACATGCAGAGAGCATCAATAATGCGGCGAAAAGTAATCCATGTCTTTTAAACATTTATCTACCTTACTCTTTTCCTGTGCTAAGGCTTTAGTACGACGGTTTCACGTTTCATGCGGTTTTGATCGTCGCGAATGATCACACCATCACGTTTACGCACCTTGTACAAGCTATCGATATCACGGCCAATCCGGTCCGCGGGTAAAAACCCTTGCGCTGAGGCGACAACCACACGCGACTCCATACCGATGACACGCGCATTGACGAGCACCCCACCGCCTTGACGCAGCATGGTGCCTGTTAATACATAGTCGATTTGCTGCTCAGGATCGAGCTCCTTCCAGTCACGGCTGATGGTGAAATCACCTTCTTCTGTGACCCGAATAGCGCCCGTTGACTTAAAGTCTACCACCGTAAAACCACGTCTTTGCATCTGGTAAATCAACCCTTCGGTGACAGTGTTCCCTAACCAGTTTGTTTCGCCCATATTTTGCAGATCGACAAACGAAGTCACGGCCAGCGGTGTGCGTGCCGTCAAATAAGCGTTGGTCGCTAAAAGTTCATCCGCCATGCTATTTAAAAAATAGTCGAGTGTGTGGCGTGGCCGCTGCTTAAGAAAAAACTCACTGCCTGAATACGGCTCTTTACCGTTATAAATAGGCGTATAAGCACAGCCCGTTACCAATAGCGCTACTATCGCCACTATCCACTTTTTCATCGTATCATGCTCCGCGCTCAGTCATCGATGTGAGACAAGTGTGTTATCTAGTGTATCGGTCAATGTCGTCAAACCTTTACCTTAGATTGCTCATTCTCATTTAGGAACACAACTTGCATCAGCGTCTTTGCGTCATCTTATTGGTAGGCCGTTACCCTACGCGTTAATGAAGTTAAAGCAATTTCCGTACCCACTAAGTGAGATCTTGACTATGAAAACCCTTTTGGCGCGGCTAACACTGGTTGTTAGCTTTGTTGTCACTCCGTTCACGCACGCTGCCTGGTATGAGGTATCCGCCAGTTCCCCTATACTCGAAAGCCAGCAAGCGGCGCGCGTGCGCGCACTCGAAGCGGCAACTTTTGACGCCATTCGCTTTGCGGGTGCCGATGTGGGGAGCCTTCAGCAGCTCAAACGTTTTTATACACAAGTAAAACCTGACTATCTATTTAGCGGTAACGCGGTGCGCGAGGTACAAGTGCTGGAGGAAGGCACACAAGGTGGCAATTATGTGGTTAACCTGCGGCTAGATATCTACCCCTCGGCAAACGCTTGCCACAAAACCCAGTATAAAAAAGGCATAGTGTTAACCCGTTTCCCCATTATGTCGCCACAGCAGGCAGCGTTAGGTGGGATCTATCAATTCGGTGATGACTTTTCAGTGCTATTGAGCCGTGAAGTTAAACAGCATGCACAAAGTTTTGTGGGACGCGGGATCGCCAATGTTGATGTATCACCCAATATGCCAAACGCGATTACCATGCTGGCGGAAGACAAAGACGCGCAGTTTGTTGTGACAGGTGCGATCACCGACTTATCTGCCACCACGGATGATAGTGGCTTCGGTAAAGCTAAAAATAATCGACAATTAGCGGTCAATGTACAAGCGATGGACAGTGAGAGCGGGGAAGTGATCTTCCAACGCCGCTATCGTGATATCGCGCAATGGCCGTTTGAGCGACACAGCCAAGTCGATACGCAAACGGCACGGTTTTGGCAATCACCCTATGGGCAGATGGCGCGCCGGATGAGCCGAAATATTTTGTTGGATCTCGAGTCTTCACTGGCTTGCCGTGCCAGTAAGCCTAAAATAGTGTCATTAAAAGACAATATTGCGCAAATTAATGTAGGCCGTGTGAATGGTGTGCAGCAAGGTGATCAATTAAACCTATGGCATGTCGCTTCTTTCACTGATGATTTAGGGATTGTACGCACCCAGCGCCGCAAAAGCGGTATCACCCTGACCGTGGCTCGCGTGTATGAGAGTAGTGCAGAAGCTGTGATTCAGCCTCAAACCTTAACCGGCAGCATTCAAATTGGCGATATAGTGACCAAAGGGCTTAACTAAATGAAAACAGGCGCTTAAATCGCGCCTGTTTTTACGTATAATGGCCGCACGCTCTCATAGCTCAACAGGATAGAGCAGTCGCCTCCTAAGCGATCGATCGGGGTTCGAGTCCCTGTGGGAGCGCCATCCTTAATGCATAATTAATGCTGAATGAGTCATGCTAAAAAAGCGTAGGCATGTAGGTCGTTAAGAGCCACAAGCTTAGCATCGCCATCACCCCGGCGAGAATATCATCCACCATGATGCCGATACCGCCATGAACATGTTTGTCTAACCAGCTGATTGGCCAAGGCTTTGCCATATCGAAAAGGCGGAATAAAATAAAGCCAGCCAATACCGTTTTCCAATCTGTTGTGGGGACAAGCGCCATCGTCAACCAGAAGCCGACAAACTCATCCCAAACAATCGCACCATGATCATGGACTTGCATGTCTTTAGACGCACGCCCACAGATCGCAATCCCTGCGATGCCGCCAACAATAATGGCGATCCAAAGCCCAACAACCCCACCAAAAGTGACCAGCGCACAATAAAACGGAATCGCAACTAACGTACCGACTGTGCCGGGCATTATCGGCGATAAGCCACCGCCAAACCCGAGCGCCAATAAGTGGATAGGATTAGACAACGATAAACGGTGTTTAGGATCCGTCACAATTTGACTCCTTAAAATGATCCCAACCTGTCAGCGTCCAATCAAGTGGCTGACCTTGTGAAACTAACTCAAGCGCACGGTGGCCATTAATTTGACCAATACGCTGCACCTTAGTGCCACTGTGTTTTAATGCTGTATCAAGTGTGCCACGATGCATTTCTGGGACAGTAAAGCAAAGTTCATATTCCTCGCCACTCGTCAGAGCCATTTTTTGTGCGGCTGTTTCGCTATCAACCTCTGCGAGTAAACGTTCAGAAATCGGCAGCCGTGTGACCTCAATTTGCGCCCCGACATCACTGGCTTGGAGAATATGGGTTAAATCTGCATACAAACCATCAGAGATATCGATAGCAGCCGAAGCAATGCCCCGCAGTGCCTGCCCGGCAGCTACGCGCGGTTGAGCGCGATAATGATGGTTAATCAAGCGATTAGCACGCGCCTCATCAACGATGGGTTTGCCAAGCACATAAGCAAGCCCTGCCTGGCTTTCACCTAGCGATCCCGTGACATAGATCCAGTCGCCATGTTTGGCGCCTGAACGCGTCAGTGCCTGCCCTTTAGGCACATGGCCATGCAACGTCATGGTAATGCTTCTTGGACCTCGCGTGGTATCGCCCCCGATTAACTGAACCTGAAAGTGTTCAGCCAAAGCAGAAAATCCCTGACAAAAACCGGCAACCCAGGCTTCATCAGAATCGGGCAAGGTTAGAGCGAGCGAGCACCAAGCTGGCATCGCACCCATTGCGGCAAGATCACTTAAGTTAGAGGCTAAGGCTTTGTGAGCAACGTCAGATGCCTTGGCGGAAGGAAGAAAATGCGTGCCCTCGACTAACGTATCTGTGGTGACCACGAGTTGGCAGCCGTCTGGCACCTCAGTGATCGCACAATCATCGCCAATGCCTAGGGCGACATCTCGACGGTTAACCGGTTGACGTGCGAAATAATCGCGAATCAAATCAAATTCGTTGCGCGTCATAAAAACTATTTATCGGATTAGATCAATAAAAAGGCCAGCATGGCTGGCCTAGTAAGGAGGGATTAACGTAACCGAGGATACGCTTTATCCAAGACACCATTAACAAATTTATGGCTGTCTTCCGCACCAAAGCGTTTAGCCAACTCAATGGCTTCATTGATGACCACTTTATAAGGGACATCATCGCATTTGATCAGCTCATACATCGCAAGGCGCAATAAGGCGTGCTCCATGTCGTCAAGATCTTGTAATGGACGAGACAAATACGGACGCATCTTACTATCAAGTTCTTGATGGCTGAGCGCAACACCACTGAACAGCGTACGAAAATACGCAACATCTGTTTCCGGATCGCGAAGAAGTGGCTCTGTTTTCTGGTGCTCATCTTCTTCTTCGTATTTATCTGCGGCCAAAAACTGCGCTTCAATATCAGCGACATTCCCTTTTGCGATTTGCCATGTGTAAATGGCTTGCAATGCAAATTGGCGAGCATTACGCCGTGCGGCTGGTTTCACTTTAACCCCCATTAGGATTCAATCTGGGACAGAACATTCACCATTTCAAGCGCGCTCAGTGCAGCCTCTGCCCCTTTATTACCAGCCTTGGTACCTGCGCGTTCGATCGCTTGCTCAATGGTGTCTACCGTCAGCACACCAAAAGCAACTGGGGTTTCATACTCCAGTGCTACTTGTGCCAACCCTTTGTTACATTCTCCGGCAACATAGTCAAAATGCGGTGTGCCGCCGCGGATCACTGAGCCTAGCGCGACAATCGCATCATAACGACCGCTTTTCGCCAACTTTTGGGTCACCACAGGCAACTCGTAAGCACCGGGACAACGGACCACGGTGATATTATCGTCGTTGACTTGGCCTTGGCGCTTCAGTGCGTCAACCGCACCATCTAGCAAACTCTCATTAATAAAGCTATTAAAGCGAGAGATAACAATAGCAACCTGCGCATTGGGCGCGGCAAATGCACCTTCGATTACGTTCATGAGCCTTCCTGTGACTTGCTTTCCGGAATGAGAAACCGCGCGATTCTAGCATACTTTTTACCATTGACACCATGCTCAGTGTCTTGGGAAACGCGCCCGAGCCTCATCGTTTCTCTCAGTATTTATTCGGTCACGTATTCAACCACGTTCAGACCAAAACCTGACAGGGCGTGATAACGCTTTGTCGATGAAGAGAGCAAACGCATTTGTTTCACGCCCAGATCGGCTAATATTTGTGATCCAATTCCGACTCGGCGTGACGTGCCCTGCCATTTGGCACCTGCTGGTTTCTCACCTTTATCTTGCGCTTCAAACGCTTTGACTTTACTGATAATGGAATCAGGCGTCTCTTCTTTCCCCAAAATAACCAACACGCCGCCTTCTTCACTGATGCGCTTCATCGCACGAGTCAACCCCCAGCTGCGCTCAGCAGTACGATCGGAGCGAAGTAAATCGGTAAACGTATCTTGCAGATGAACCCTTACCAATGTCGGATCGGTGCTAATCTCGCCTTTACGCATCGCGTAATGAATTTGGTTATCAATGGTATCCCGGTAGGTCACCAGATCAAACTCACCAAATTCGGTCGGCAGGGTACAGGCGGCAACTCGCTCGATGGTCGTTTCGTTTAAATTACGATACTCAATCAGATCGGCAATGGTGCCAAGTTTAATACCATGCTTGTCACAAAACACTTCTAAGTCAGGACGACGCGCCATGGTGCCGTCTTCATTTAAGATCTCAACAATCACCGAGGAAGGGTTAAAACCACCTAGACGCGCCAGATCACAGCCCGCCTCTGTATGACCTGCGCGAGTCAGTACACCGCCCTCTTGCGCCATGAGCGGAAAAACATGCCCAGGCTGTACTAAGTCGGCGGCTTTGGCATCTGACGCCACCGCCGCTTGCACGGTGCGCGCGCGGTCGGCCGCCGAAATGCCAGTGGTCACGCCTTCGGCCGCTTCAATCGAGACAGTAAAGGCGGTGGAAAACTGCGCATTGTTATCTGACACCATCAAGGGCAATCCAAGTTGCAGACAGCGCTGTTGAGTCAGCGTTAAACAAATCAAACCACGCCCGTGGGTCGCCATAAAATTGATCGCTTCTGGCGTAATGGCTTCTGCTGCAATGATCAAGTCGCCTTCATTTTCGCGATCTTCGTCATCCATCAATACCACCATCTTACCTTGGCGGATATCATCAATGATTTCTTGGGCGCTACTAATTGCCATCTTGGATTCCTTATTTCAAAAAACCAGAACGGGCGAGCGTTTCAAGACTCACGCCCGTTGATTGTGTCGGTTCAGCCGCTTTGTCTCCGAGCATCAATCGCTCAAGGTAACGGGCGATGACATCGACTTCAATGTTCACCTTACGCCCCGGAGCAAAGTGCTGAATTGTCGTTTGTTCAGCCGTATGCGGTACGATAGTGAGCTTAAACACACTGCCATTGACGTCGTTCACCGTCAGGCTAATCCCATCCACCGTTATCGATCCTTTCAACGCCACATACTTGGCAAGTTCAGGCGGTAATGCAATCCAGTACTCCCATGCACGTCCCGTTTGACTCACTGACGTCACTTCCCCTAGGCCATCCACATGCCCAGAGACCATGTGTCCGCCAAAACGCGTAGTCGGCAACATCGCCTTTTCCAGGTTGACGTTATCACCAACAGACAAGATCCCGAGTGATGAACGCGCCAGCGTTTCTGACGATACATCGGCGCTATAACCGGTTGCGGTCAATGCAACCACGGTTAAACACACCCCATTGGTGGCGATGCTGTCGCCCAATTTGACATCCGAGAGGTCGAGGGCACCACTCTCTATGATGAGGGTCATGTCTTGGCCACGGCGAGTCAGCTTTTGAATTCGGCCCACCGCTTCGATAATTCCAGTAAACATCGTATTAATACTCTTGCGTGATGACCGCATGCTCCGAGAGCATTGCGATTAGGCGAATATCGTCACCGATAGGCGTCACTTGATTAAAATGAAAACGCGGTGCGTCATCCATACGTTGCAACCCGTCTAAAGCAATCAGCGGGCGGCTATCTGCCCCCAGCAATAACGGCGCTTGATAAACAATCAGCTCATCCACTAACGACTCAGTTAATAACTGATTCGCCAGCCTCGCGCCTGCTTCTACCCAAACCTTATCAATATCATGTTGTGCCAATGCGTGAAGGATAGCGCTGAGCGAAGCGTCGGGCATGACCCATTCATGGACGTTATCCGGCCATATCTGACTACTTGGCATATCGACAATTCGGATCACCTCGCCCTCAAGCTGATAGACGGTCGCTTCAGGAGACGTTTTGTTATGTTTATCCAAGATCACGCGCGTCGGCTGGCGCAGTACTGATTGCGGGTAATGGTCGACGATCTCAGTTGCAAGCTGGCTACGACGTATATTTAGGCTGGGGTTATCGGCTAATACCGTGGCGCTGGTCGATAAAATAGCGCTCGCTTGGGCGCGAAATGTCTGCACATCGGCGCGCGCTGGCTCACCCGTGATCCATTTACTTTGACCATTTGCCAAGGCGGTGCGCCCATCAAGACTGCCCGCCAGTTTGAGCTGAACATAGGGCATCTGGGTTTGCATACGTTTAATAAAACCAGGATTCAGCGCTTTGGCCTGCTCAGCCATCACACCAACCACGACCTCAATACCGGCTTGTTGTAACCGCGCGAGACCGCGCCCTGCCACTTTAGGATTAGGGTCTTGCATCGCACAGACAACACGCGTGACCTTGGCGGCAACCAACGCATCACAACACGGCGGCGTGCGACCATAATGAGAGCAAGGCTCTAAGGTGACATAAGCCGTCGCGCCCACCGCGCGCTCCCCCGCTGCTTTTAAGGCGTGAACTTCGGCGTGTGGACCACCTGGAGCAATGTGAAACCCCTCACCCACAATGTCATCACCGTGAGCAATCACACAGCCGACATTGGGGTTAGGCGTGGTGGTAAAGCGACCTTGGGCCGCAAGCGCTAATGCGCGCGCCATCATCGTTTGATCTTGGTGGCTAGTTGTCATTTTTGTAACCGTGCAATCTCTTCACCAAATTCGCGAATATCTTCAAAGCTATGGTAAACAGAGGCAAAACGGATATAAGCCACCTTATCAAGCTCCTTCAGTGCTTCCATGACCAAGTTGCCAACCATGGCTGATCCTATTTCTCGCTCACCCGTCGCTCGCAAACGCGACTTAATGCTATTTATCGACTTTTCGATATCATCCGTACTGACAGGACGCTTCTCCAACGCACGTTGAATACCGCCCCGCAATTTATCTTCGTCAAAGGGCTCTCGATTACCGTTGGTTTTGATCACCCGTGGCATGACTAATTCCGCTGTTTCAAACGTCGTATATCGCTCAGCGCACGCCAAACACTGGCGACGACGGCGAACTTGATGGCCATCAGCCACGAGTCGAGAATCGATCACTTTGGTGTCGGTAGCACCACAGAATGGACAGTGCATGCGCGTCGTCTCCTCAATATTGTCCTGCTAGTGTAACCGATTTGCGAGGATGAAAAAGCCTCTCTAAGGAGACGGAGTACGGGTTTTGTGTCTCAACTAGACTTCGTTCTCAGATAAATATAAAAAAGGCGCCCATAGGCGCCCATCTTTTTAGATAATCTGTATTGCTTTATTAAGCATATACCGGCAAACGACGGCAGATGGCTTGGACCTTCTCTTTGGTCTCTGCAATCACTTGCTCATTGTTGATGTTATCAAGCACATCACACATCCAATGCGCGAGTTGTTCGGCGTCTTGCTCGGTAAAGCCACGACGTGTAATCGCTGGCGTCCCCACACGAATACCGGAGGTGACAAACGGACTACGTGGATCGTTCGGTACACTGTTTTTGTTTACTGTGATGTTAGCGGCACCTAACGCGGCATCGGCCTCTTTCCCAGTAATGTCTTTATCAATTAAATCCACCAACAACAGGTGGTTGTCAGTGGAATCCGATACGATTTTATAACCGCGAGCTTGGAACCCTTTCACCATCGCACGTGCGTTATCAATTACGCGCGCTTGATAGGCTTTGAACTCTGGCTCCATCGCCTCTTTAAACGCGACGGCTTTACCCGCAATTACGTGCATCAATGGGCCGCCTTGGCCGCCAGGGAACACCGCAGAGTTGAGCTTTTTATAAATGTCTTCACCGGCATTTGATAAGATCAAACCACCACGCGGACCTGCAAGGGTTTTGTGCGTCGTCGTCGTGACCACATGTGCGTAAGGCAGTGGATCGGGATAAACACCAGCGGCAATTAAGCCAGCCACGTGTGCCATATCCACCAAGAACCAAGCCCCGACTTTATCTGCAATCTCACGCATGCGTTTCCAATCAACCACTTGTGAGTATGCAGAAAACCCGCCAATGATCATTTTTGGCTTATGCTCGAGTGCAAGCTGCTCCATTTGCTCGTAATCGATTTTACCGGCTTCATCGATACCGTAAGGGATCACATGATAATGCTTGCCGGAAAAGTTAACTGGCGAACCATGGGTTAAGTGACCACCATGCGCCAAGCTCATACCCAGTACCGTATCACCTGGGTTTAGTAGCGCCATGTAGACCGCGCTATTCGCCTGTGAGCCAGAGTGCGGCTGAACATTGGCATACTCACAGCCAAAGAGTTGACAGGCACGCTCAATCGCCAAGGCTTCGGCTTTATCCACGTATTCACAGCCGCCGTAATACCGTTTACCAGGGTAGCCTTCCGCGTATTTATTGGTCAGTTGAGAGCCTTGCGCTTCCATCACGCGCGGGCTGGTATAGTTTTCTGACGCAATCAGTTCAATGTGTTCTTCTTGACGCGTACTTTCTTCTTCCATCGCCGCAAACAGCGCTGGGTCATAATCCGCGATATTCATGTCACGCTTTAGCATTGGTCTCTCCTGACTTAACATTGGCGGGCAATCACCCATAAAGCGAACGCTAGGATCCGATAGGCCACCTAGCAACAATTAGTCTCGGTGTGATGTTTTAGATCACGCCCTGGCTTAATCGCTTTCACCTGCGAATCAAAGCGATTAAGCCAAGGCAACATCAAACGTTAGGCCTACTTACGCAAACGTTTTCGTTACCGCCATGACTGCGTTTGCTATTCTACAAAAATTCCCTTCAATCAGGTAGCCTGAGGGATGATTTTTTTATTCAAAACCTGGCTATTTTGGGTTGTATCGCGGCGCAGCAGCGCGCTATCCACTGTAAATACTTTACAGCGGAGTATCATAATAATGACAATCAAGACGCAGGTTATTTACGTTGTCGACTGTTTCCCAAGCCTCATTGGCGATAGAATGCGCGCCCGCACCCGCAGGCACTCGTCGCCAGTGCCCATTAACCTTTTTTAACCGCCAGCCTATTGGGTTTTGGCGGGGCTTTTGTTGCTAACACGTTTTTGTTTTTATCACGCTAATTAAGTAGGGAGAAGCCGTGTGAGCCAGTATCAACACAGCTTTAAAGAAGACATTATTGCTATCGCCTCGGGCGCGTTTTTAGTCGCCCAGGGGGTATTTTTCTTGCAACAGGCCGGACTCTTAACCGGGGGGACCACAGGCCTGGCGTTATTAGTCAGCCAATTTACCGACCTATCGTTCGGTACTTTGTATTTTCTTTGCAATTGCCCGTTTTATGTAATGGCTTGGTTTCGTATGAGTCCGCGATTTGCATTACGCAGTTTACTTGCCGGTGGCGCCGTATCGGTGATGGCTGATCATATTGCCTACTTTTTTCAAATCACTTGGCTGGCCCCCGCCTACTGTGCGGTGATTGGTGGACTATTGATGGGCGTCGGTATGTTAATGATTTTCCGCCATAATGCCAGCTTAGGCGGTTTTAACGTACTGGTGCTCTATTGTCAGGACAAGTTTGGGATCTCGGCAGGAAAGCTACAAATGGGCATCGACTGCACCATTCTCGCGTTATCTTTCTTCCTTATCGATCTGAACCTGCTGATGTGGTCTGTGGCCGGTGCGATTGTACTCAATTTAGTGTTAGCGATGAACCACAAACCGGGACGCTATCAAGCGCATCCGGCCAATCCTGGCACGTAGACAGTATCTACACCGCGCATACGTTATCTACACCGTGAATACGCTATCTACACCGTGAATACAATAAAGCCAAGCATCACGCTTGGCTTTTTATTGCTTGCCGTATTAGTCTAACCCGTGCAATTAAATCGCTTCTTCGTCTTCTTCGCCGGTACGGATACGCACCACACGCTCAACGTCAAAGACAAAGATTTTACCATCACCAATTTTGCCGGTTTGCGCGGTCTCAATAATGGTATCGACACATTGCTCAGCAACATCGTTAGACACCACTACCTCCAATTTCACCTTGGGCAGAAAGTCCACCATGTATTCGGCACCACGATATAGTTCAGTGTGGCCTTTTTGACGACCAAAACCCTTTACCTCTGAGACGGTCATCCCTGTAATCCCGACGTCTGCCAGCGCTTCGCGTACGTCATCGAGTTTGAATGGCTTGATGATGGCTTCAATTTTTTTCATTTCGTTATCCTTCTCGTTGGCCGCAGCCGGTCCTGATGGATCAGTTGTTTAGTTGAAATTGTATCGCAGCAGGATAAAAAATCATCCATCGATTCTCGCATATCACCAAAAAGCCGCCAAAGTGTGGCGGCTTTATTGGTATGGTGCTTACCCTAGAGTGACCCGCGCGTTGCGGAACATCCGCATCCACGCGCTATCTTCCCCCCAATCATCTGGGTGCCAAGAGTTAGCGACAGTACGGAATACCCGCTCAGGGTGCGGCATCATAATGGTCACACGGCCCGACTCGGTAGTCAGCGCGGTAATGCCATTTGGTGAGCCATTCGGGTTGGCAGGATACGCTTGTGTTGGCTGGCCGTGATTATCGGTGTAACGCAGCGCCACCGTGCCTGACGCCTCAATCGCCGCCAAGTGCTCAGCATCGCGCACTTCTACCCGTCCTTCACCATGCGATACCGCAATGGGCATCCGTGACCCTGCCATCCCGGCAAAAAAGGCGGATGGGCTTGATTGCACTTCCACCATGCTAAAGCGGGCTTCAAAGCGCTCGGACTCATTGCGAACAAATCGTGGCCAGTGTGCAGCGCCTGGGATCAGTTCATGCAGGTTCGATAGCATTTGGCAGCCATTACACACGCCAAGTGCCAAGGTGTCTTCACGCGTAAAGAAGTCACTGAATTGATCGCGTGCGCGGCTGTTAAACAGAATGGATTTCGCCCAACCTTCACCAGCGCCTAACACGTCACCGTAAGAGAAACCGCCACATGCCACCAACCCTTGGAAACCGTCCAAACTGACGCGTCCTGAGAGAATGTCACTCATATGAACGTCCACGGCGTTAAATCCAGCGCGATCGAAGGCGGCTGCCATTTCCACATGCGAGTTCACGCCTTGCTCACGCAAAATAGCCATAGTCGGTTGTTGACCGGTCGCGATATATGGCGCAGCAACATCTTCGTGCACATCAAAGCTCAGGCTGGCGTGCAACCCAGGATCGGTTGCCTGTTTGGCGTCAAACTCTTGGCGTGCACAGTCCGGATTATCGCGTCGCGCTTGCATTTGATAGGTGGTTTCAGCCCAAATCTGACGCAGGTGCTGGCGACTGGCTTGATAGATAGGCGCCTCACCGTGACGCAAGATAATCTCATCGCTATCACTTAGGCCGCCAATCAGGTGACTGCATGCGGTTAATTGATGTTCATCCAACACCGCATTAACACGCTCGAGATCTTGCGCCGCCACTTGGATCACCGCGCCCAGTTCTTCGTTAAACAACACCGACAAGGCATCGTCGCCTAAACGGGCGATGTCCACGTCAATACCGGTGTGACCGGCAAAGGCCATTTCAGCCAAGGTAACGAATAGTCCGCCATCGGCTCGGTCGTGATACGCCAGCAGTTTTTGCTCTGCTACCAAGGTTTGCATCGCATTGAAAAAGCCTTTTAGGCGGGCGCTGCTGGTGACATCGGCAGGCTTATCGCCCAATTGATGATACACCTGAGCCAACGCGGTTGCGCCCAGACGCTGCGCGCCTTCACCAAGATCAATCGCAATCAGGTGGCTGTCACCTTTATCGCTACGCAATTGTGGGGTCACGGTACGACGCACATCTTCCACGCGGCCAAAGGCGGTGATGATCAGCGACATCGGTGCCGTCACCGTTTTGTTTTCACCGTCTTGCTGCCACTGGGTTTTCATCGACATCGAATCTTTACCCACCGGAATGGTCAGTGATAGCTCAGGACACAGCTCCTCACCCACCGCTTTGACCGCTTCGTACAAGCCAGCATCTTCGCCCGGGTGACCCGCCGCGGACATCCAGTTGGCAGACAGTTTAATGTTGGTCAGACTGCCAATATCGGCACAGGCGATATTGGTCAGCGCTTCACCCACTGCCATGCGAGCAGAGGCAGCAAAATCGAGCAAGGCGGCCGGGGTACGTTCGCCCATCGCCATCGCTTCGCCGTGATAACTGTCATAACTGGCTGCAGTCACCGCACAGTTCGCCACCGGCACTTGCCATGGGCCAACCATTTGGTCACGCGCGACCAGTCCGGTCACCGAGCGGTCGCCGATGGTGATCAAGAAGGTTTTTTCGGCCACTGCTGGCAAGCGTAAAACACGCTCGCAGGCTTGTGCCAGTTCAATGCCTTGGGTGTTTAGTGCGGTCCCAGTCACTTGTTGGCGTGTAACGTCACGGTGCATTTTGGGCGCTTTACCCAGCAGAATATCCATCGGCATATCGATAGGGCTATTACCGAAGTGGCTGTCTTCAAGCGACAGGTGACGCGCGTCGGTGGCATCACCAATCACCGCGTACGGGGCGCGTTCACGCTCGCACAAGGCTTCGAAAAGCGCCAGGTTTTCGGGTTTGACCGCCAAGACGTAGCGCTCTTGTGACTCGTTACACCAAATGGCGAGCGGGCTCATTCCCGGCTCATCATTCGGAATATCACGTAAGTTAAAACACCCGCCGCGGCCGCCATCATCAACCAGCTCTGGCATCGCATTTGAAAGGCCACCCGCGCCCACATCGTGGATAAAGGCAATTGGGTTATCCTCGCCAAGCTGCCAGCAGCGATCAATCACCTCTTGGCAACGGCGTTCCATTTCTGGATTCTCACGTTGTACCGAGGCAAAGTCCAAGTCTTCCGCCGACTGGCCGGATGCCATCGACGATGCTGCTCCGCCACCAAGACCGATGTTCATCGCCGGGCCACCCAACACAATCAGTTTGGCCCCGACGTCAATCTCACTTTTTTGCACATGGCCGTCGCGGATGTTGCCCATTCCGCCTGCGAGCATGATCGGCTTGTGATAGCCGCGCACTTCCTCACCGGCATGCGAGGTCACTGATTGCTCATAGGTACGGAAGTAGCCCAGCAAGTTAGGACGGCCAAATTCGTTATTAAACGCCGCACCGCCTAGCGGGCCTTCCAGCATAATATCGAGCGCAGTGGCAATGCGCTCAGGCTTGCCATAGTCTCGCTCCCACGGCTGAATAAAGCCCGGGATTTTCAGATTAGAGACGGAAAAACCGACCAACCCTGCTTTGGGTTTACCGCCGACACCGGTCGCACCCTCGTCACGAATCTCACCGCCAGAGCCGGTCGCGGCCCCTGGCCACGGTGAAATCGCGGTGGGGTGGTTGTGGGTTTCCACCTTCATCAAAATATGGGCGGGTTCATGGTGATACTGATAGCTGTGGCTCTCTGGTGTCGGGAAAAAGCGCCCAACGTTTGAGCCCGTCATTACGGCTGCGTTGTCTTTATACGCCGACAGCACGTTATCTGGGGTTTGCTCATAGGTATTTTTGATCATCTTAAACAGCGATTTAGGCTGCTTTTCACCATCAATGCTCCAGTCGGCGTTAAAGATTTTGTGGCGGCAATGCTCTGAGTTGGCTTGCGCAAACATCATCAGTTCGATGTCGTTGGGGTTACGCCCCAGCTGGGTAAAGTTCTCAACCAGATAGTCAATTTCGTCTTCTGCCAGAGCCAATCCTAAGACTTGGTTCGCCTCAGTCAAAGCGGCTCGACCACCCACGAGAATGTCCACGCTGTGCATCGGCGCAGGTTCCGCTTGTTCAAACAGCACCTCAGCGGCCTCAAGCTCACTAAATACCGTTTCCATCATCCGATCGTGCAACAACCCGATTAAGGTTGCATGTTGCTCACTGGTCAAAGGAGCAGATAACTGAATATAGTACGCGGTACCGCGCTCCAAGCGTTTCACCGCGTCCAAGCCACAGTTATGGGCAATATCGGTTGCTTTGGATGACCACGGCGACAAGGTGCCGGGACGAGGCGTAACGAGAAACAGCGTCCCTTCAGGTGCGTGCGGCGGTAAAGTGGGTCCGTAAGTCAGCAGCTTTTCGAGCTTCTCGCGACTCGCGCTATCCAAAGGGTGATGCAAATCAGCGAAATGAATAAACTCAGCATACAGTGCCGTGACCGGTAACTGATGCGCTTGGCAGCTGGCCAGTAGTTTATTGACACGAAACTCAGACAGTGCGGGGGAACCACGCAAAATATCCATGTGCGTACGTCTCTCGTTAGCGGTAAATGAAAGGGTATACCCAAATTGACGCATCCTGGCACGATAACTTGGGTATCACCACGCTCTTGACCGCAGTGGTTTGAACACGCAAAAATGCGTTTTCGCTGGCCTTTTAAGCAGACGGCGGCCATTATAGGGCAAAATCCTTAGCGACAACACACCTGACGCAACCGTTTGCGCAAAAAATTTTCCCTCTATCCGTATCCAACCTATTCACGTAGAATGTGGCGTCTATCGATCATCGCTAGCACTACCACGCTAGCCAGCAACTGCGAGCGACAGCCTTTGATACAGCGTGACTTTTCTCTGAAATCATGGATGACTAGCCTTGTCGTGCTGGTAGTTAGCCTAGTATTAACGGGGTGTGATTGGCACTTCGACGATCGCACCGTACTGGAAAAAATCCGCGACCGCGGCGTGCTAAGAGTCGGAACACTCAATAACGAACTTTCTTATTATATTGGTCCCGATGGCCCGACCGGGCTTGATTACGAACTTGCATCACGTTTTGCTGACAAGCTTGGCGTAAAGCTGGAAATGGTGCCGACCTATACGTTATCCGGCCTCTTTCCTGCATTAGAGCGCGGTGATGTCGATTTAATTGCTGCAGGACTCACCATTACCGACCAACGCTTGGCCCAATTTCGCCCCGGCCCCGCCTACTATTTTGTCAGCCAACAAGTGGTGTATAAAAAGGGACATTGGCGCCCTCGCGATGTTGGCGATTTTAACCGCGAGAACGCGGTAATGGCGGTAGTGGAAGGTTCGAGTCACGATCTCACCTTACAATCGCTTAAAAACGATCACCCCGATTTAAGCTGGAAAGTTGTGCAAGACGCCGACGACGATGAACTGCTTAAACAGGTTGCAGACGGTGATATCGATTTTACCATTGCCGACTCCGTCGATATTGCCTTAATGCAACGCACCCAACCTGATATTGCCGTCGCCATGGCTCTGAGTGAAGATGAGCCCGTCGCCTGGTTTATGAAAAAACAGGGCGACAGCAGCGCCTATGCCCTGATGGTGAATTTTTTTGGTGAGCTGAACCAAACCGGTGACTTGGCAATTTTAGAAGAAAAGTATTTTGGCCACGTGAATCAATTTGATTACGTTGATACCCGCGCATTTTTGCGCGCCATAGAAAGCAAACTCCCGCAGTGGGAGCACCTTTTCAAAAAGCATGCAAACGATTTTGATTGGCGCCTGCTTGCTGCCTTGTCGTATCAAGAATCACACTGGAATCCACGCGCCATATCTCCCACAGGGGTACGTGGGATGATGATGCTGACGTTACCGACCGCTAAATCCGTCGGCGTGCGCAACCGTCTGGATCCAGAACAAAGCATCAAAGGCGGCTCACTCTACCTGCAGCGTATGCTCGACCGGATTCCCGACAGTGTTAACCCACACGAGCGGATTTGGTTTGCTTTCGCCTCTTATAACATTGGCTTTGGTCATATGATGGATGCGCGGCGACTCACTGAAGCGCAAGGCGCCAATCCTAACTCGTGGAGTGATGTGAAACAGCGCCTTCCCTTGCTCGCTAAGCGCCAATATTACACGCAAACACGATACGGCTATGCACGTGGCTATGAAGCGCTAAGCTATGTTGAGAATATTCGCCGTTATTATCAGAGTATTCTAGGCTATGAAAAAGCACATATAGAGTCGCTGGACAGTCAGCAAGTCGAATCGCTCGGTGGGCTGCAAACCATCATTGCGCCCGAGCCATCCTCCGAGCAAGTTGCTGAACCAGCGCCGGATACTACGCCAGAGGGCTCTGAACAAAACCCAATATCGCAATCAGAAAAGCAACCGCAATGAGGATCCTATGGTGCCAAAAAAACGGCTGGTGAAACAAAGCTTTCGTAAAAACAATATTTCATCGGCCAACCGTCGCAAGCGCATGCGCCAAAATATGCACAAGAAAGTACTATGGCGCCAACGCGCGTTTGCAATTCGTGAGTTTGCCGCGTTTGATGAGGCGTTTTAAGACGCTTGGTCTGAATCAGACGACACAATAGAGGCCTCACCACGGGCTGTCTTTTTTGCAGCCTTTTTTTCAGCACGACGACGGCGGAAAAACGCTTGCAGTTGCGCACGGCACTCAGCCTCTAATACCCCACCCTCGCTTTGCACATGATGATTTACCTCTTCATAACTGAGTAGGTTCATCACCGAGCCAGCCGCGCCGGTTTTGGGATCCGGCGCGCCAAAATACACCTTTCTGACACGGCCATGCACCATCGCCGCCGCACACATCGGGCACGGTTCGAGTGTCACATAAAGATCCGCGTCTAATAGGCGATAATTACCCAGCACTTGGCCGGCTTGGCGTAAGGCCATCACTTCGGCATGGGCAGTGGCATCATGCTGGGTAATGGTTCGGTTCCACCCTGTGCCCACAACCTCACCTTGATACACCACCACGGCGCCGACAGGCACTTCACCTTCTTGCTCAGCATTGTCGGCCAGTGTGATCGCCTGGCGCATATAAACGTCGTGAATCGTATCCGACGTTTGTGGCTCGTTCATTCCAACCTCGATTTATTGGCTATGTAATTCATCGCTAGTATACGACACAAATAAGCCGGCTCGAAGGCCGGCTTGTGTCTGCAACGTCATGATAGACGATACGCGCTCTATGTGACCGTTATTGCACCAGGTACTGATAGCTTGCTTGAATACCCAGTGGCAATCCGAATGCCCAGTACGCTAGCAAGAACAAGGTCCAGCCCACCAGCATGGTCAATGAATAAGGGATCATCATTGACGCCACGGTGCCAATGCCTGTTGCTTTAACATAGCGCTGGCAATACACCACAACGAGCGGGAAGAACACCATTAATGGCGAGATAATGTTCGAAACGGAATCCCCGACACGATAGGCCGCTTGTGACAATTCAGGGGAAATACCGACAACCATCAGCATTGGCACCAAAATCGGTCCAATCAGACCCCATTTCGCTGACGCAGAACCGATTAACAGGTTCACGAGAGCGGTGAGCAAAATCATCCCCACAATCGTCATCTCACCTGGCAGGTTCATTGACTGCAATAGCTCCGCGCCATTCAGCGCTAACAAGGTACCAATATTTGATTGGGTGAATGCGGCTAAAAATTGCGCACAGAAAAATGCCATCACCATATAAGCGCCCATGGTCGCCATGGTGTCAGACATGGATTTAATCACATCTTGGCTGGTTTTAAAGGTGCCTGCGGTTTTGCCATACACAATGCCTGGAATAATAAACAGCACAAAAATGAGCGGCACGATCGATTGCATAATCGGTGCATCAAAGGCGGTGAGCTCGCCCGCCGGTGACCGAAGCGGCGAGGTTTCCGGCCATGAGGCCGCCACCAGCGCGGCAATCCCGGCCAGCATCGCCAATCCGGCACGGTTAAAGGCTTTACCTTCAATGGTGGTGAATGAGCCCAGATCAGGCGCCTCTTCGGCATCCTCATCAATCGGTGTGCGATTTAAGCGTGGCTCGACAATTTTCTCAGTCACAAACCAGCCCAGCGCCACGATTAAAATAGACGACAAGCCCGTAAAGTAGATGTTAGCGAGGGGATTAACTTGGTAGCTGTCATCCAACACGTGTGCGGCCGACTCGGTAAAGCCTGCCAGCAAAGGATCAATGCCAGACGGAATAAAGTTGGCCGAGAAGCCTCCCGACACCCCAGCAAAAGCGGCGGCAATCCCCGCTAGCGGATGACGCCCCGCCGCGTGGAAGATAATCCCGCCGAGTGGGATCACCAGTACATAGCCTGCATCCGCCGCCGTGTGTGACACGATCGCCACCAAAATCAGCATGGGTGTGAGTGCTTGCTTCGGCGTCACACTCAGCATTTTCTTCAAACCGGTGGTGATAAAGCCTGACTGATCAGCCACACCCACCCCTAACATCGCAACCAATACAATCCCAAGCGGCGCAAAACCTGTAAAAGTGTCAACCATATTGGCTAAAAAGTGGGCGAGCGCATCACCGGTGAGCAGGTTTTTGACTTGGACGGTGTCCCCGGTCAATGGGTGAACAGAATTAAACGTGATTTGTGACAAGAGAGCGGAGAGCACCCAAACCGTCACCAGGCCCCAGAAAAACAATAAGGCGGGATCTGGGATCCGGTTACCCGCACGCTCTATCATATTTAAAAACCGATCCATGCCGCGCGGTCGGCCTGTATCGGTTGCTGGATTAATATGTTGACTCACTGGGAACTCCATTATTTTCGATGTTGTGTTTTGGCTTACCTGATCCAGCAGGCTTTAATGACAATAAAATGACAAATTATCGTCAGTAAAGCAAAAATCAGCATAGTTAGCCATAAGTAAGCCAGTTAACCCAATGTTAAATTCCTTTAAAGTTAGAAAAGCAGCACAAAAAACGGATGCTTACAGACAGCAATGAAACATTTAGAAACAAAAACCCCGCTAGCGAGGAATAGGAGTGTTGATCCTTAGCACTCTGCAGCAGCGACGATATAATGGAGGGACATCAATGGTAGGAGAGCACCATGAAATCCATTTCGCGTATTACTAAAGCCCCTGCAGCACACTGGGTAGGCAATGGTTTCCCAGCCCGTTCGCTATTTTCCTATCACCATCAAGCGGCGGAGATGAGCCCCTTTTTACTGCTGGACTATGCCGGTCCAATGCACTTTCCTGCCGATGGCGTGAAGCGAGGGGTGGGTGAACACCCCCATCGCGGCTTTGAAACCGTGACCATTGTGTATCAAGGCGAAGTAGAGCATCGTGACTCCACTGGTAAAGGCGGCGTGATTGGCCCCGGGGATGTACAGTGGATGACCGCAGGTAGCGGCATTATGCACGAGGAGTTTCATTCCAGTGCGTTCAGCCACACTGGCGGCGAGCTGCAAATGGTGCAACTGTGGGTTAACCTCCCCAAAAAAGACAAAATGACCGACCCGAGCTATCAAGGCATTCGCAAAGCCGATATTCCCGACGTTCCCCTGGCCGATAAGGCGGGCACATTACGGCTCATTGCCGGTGAGTTTGAGGGTCAGCAGGGGCCGGCCAAAACCTTCAGCCCTATGCAGGTTTGGGATATACGGCTAAACGCTGACGGGAAAACGCAGCTTACGCTTCCCCAAGACTGGACCACCGCGGTGGTAGTACTGGAGGGCAATGTCAGTATCAACGGCTCCGACCCAATTGGCGACGCCGATATGGCACTGCTTAGCCGCCAAGGCCGCGAGGTCGCATTGCACGCCTCACAAAATAGCGTGATTTTGCTACTCAGTGGCGAGCCCATCACCGATCCCATCGTCGGTCATGGCCCCTTTGTGATGAATACCAAGCAAGAGATTTTGCAAGCGTTCAACGATCTGCAAGCAGGCAAGTTCGGACAGTTATAGGGACTAAGCCAAGACGCTGTCATCCGCGAATACAAAAATGGCACGCTGGGTTGTGCGGATGATCAGTGTCAGTACAGGCTCAAACCCAGGTTTCAGGGAGTGTTTTAAGCTGTAGATATTGCTCATTGATGCGTTCGGCAACCTCCTTGTTTCGGCTATCTCTGCTTGCAAGTAGCTCAGCAACAGCCAACAATGCCTTGGCATTGATATTGATATCCAGCGCCTTTCCCCAGAATGCAGGCACCAACCAGAGCCTGCCCGAAGCGTCTGGCTTTGCTTTGATCAGCGCAAGCTTTTTTTGCAATGGCTCTAAAGTAAAGAGCTGTAACTCATAAGGCTGTAAATAGCGTGTCAGTTCATCGGCAGCGACTTCTCCCCCCCAGCAATCCTTGGATGTTAAAGGGATGTCTCGCCAATCATCCGGCGCAACTAATTTTAGCCCTCCGAGCTTTGGCCTAAGCACGGTACGATAGTGTTCAATCCAGATCTGATAAAGGGCCTCTTTATCCAAAATGCGACGAGTACGACCAAGACTAACAAGCTTCTCGGCTTCTAAGTATTTAAACCCCTTACTCACCATACCTAATGAGATATTCGCCATCTCGGCTATGGTTCGAAACGGCAGATGCAACACATCTTCCTGAACCAACAAAGCAAACAACAGCTTCATAAAACCTAACCCCGGCTTTGCCGGCTGTGGAATTGCGAGGTGGTTTTCAGTGAGATTTTTGCCCTCAATCCATAAATTCAGCCCGTCATAGCTCACGCGAGCATTACCGGCCTCATCAATAAAATTGATCGCGTTCTCGGTACAAAAATCGGCGAGATGAGTCGTCAGTCTGTTACACACCAACAGATTGTCTGAGCGAGCAGCGCCTAGCAATGCTGATAGGCTCTCTTTACGATGGATACGCTTTATTTCAGTGCTAAACAAATAGCGTTGGCCGTGCACTGTCAGAGTCACCTCAGCATCGGTGTAATGCTCACCATCCGGCTTAGGATCGAAAGAGTACTCCCCTTGAATATGCGAAGGCAGATTATCCAAAGCTAGCATTAGTAGTGTTGCGTGTTCGTTCACACATAAATACCGTTCATGATTCATGAACAAATAATAGTCGTGAACGATAAATTCCGCAAGATGAGCGGCGAGCTAGAATTAAATAGGCACCGGTTAGCGTAACGCGCGACTGACACTACGTGATTACAATGCACAAGTTAGCGAAGCACTAGCCAACGTAAAAACGATGAACAAAGTCATAAGACTTGGTATGCCTGTTAGCTACCGAATTTATTGATGGGAGCAATCCCATTGGGATCAGTACGTTAGGTGAGTAATTTGATCAACAAAGCCATTTTGTTGAACTCATTTACAATATTTCAATAGGTGTTGATCTAGCTCAGATAACACCTATTGAGATAGGTTCTTAAATTATTAACAGTTTCTCTTTTGGATGTGTGCCTTCATGTGCTTGTTGTTAGCGTCTCTAGGGTGGCCTGAATTCAGATAATAAGTGCAACACTCTGATCATGTACTTGTAGGCAAGCCGGCTAGCCTGTTTTGGAATATACCCATTTTACCGGCAATGGCTCTGATCTTCGGACTGTTTTTCGGTTTTTGCAGCAATGACGTCAATAGTTGATGGGTAGCGATCATAAAAAATGCCAGTCAGAAAAACTGACTGGCATTGTTGTTAGTTGGCAAGGCTTAATTCGCTATATCGCGAGTCTTACTCCCACTCAATCGTCGCTGGGGGTTTGCCGGAGACGTCGTAAACTACGCGGGAGATGCCGTCGACTTCGTTGATGATGCGGTTCGACACTTTGCCGAGGAAATCGTATGGCAGGTGTGCCCAGTGCGCGGTCATAAAGTCGATGGTTTCGACGGCACGCAAGGCAATGATCCAATCGTATTTACGGCCATCGCCCATCACACCTACCGAGCGAACCGGCAGAAACACCGCGAAGGCTTGCGAGACTTTCTCGTAGAGGTCAGCATTGCGCAGCTCTTCGATAAAAATCGCGTCAGCGCGACGAAGCAGATCGCAATATTCTTTTTGAATCTCACCCAGCACACGCACACCTAAGCCTGGCCCTGGGAAGGGGTGGCGGAACAGCATGTGATATGGCAAGCCAAGTTCAAGGCCGATTTTACGCACTTCGTCTTTGAACAGCTCTTTGAGTGGCTCAACCAGACCCATTTCCATCTCTTCCGGCAAGCCACCGACGTTATGGTGTGATTTAATCACATGCGCTTTACCGGTTTTCGAAGCCGCCGATTCGATCACGTCTGGGTAGATGGTGCCTTGCGCCAGCCATTTAGCATTGTCCATTTTACTCGCTTGCTCGTCGAACACTTCGACAAACACCCGGCCAATGATTTTACGCTTCGCTTCGGGATCGGCTTCACCTTTCAAGGCATTAAGGAAGCGGTCTTCCGCATTGACATGAATAATGTTCAACCCAAAGTGATCGCCGAACATTTCCAGCACTTGCTCACCTTCGTTAAGGCGCAGCAGGCCGTTATCAACGAACACACACGTGAGCTTATCGCCAATCGCACGGTGAACCAGCATAGCCACTACAGAAGAATCGACGCCGCCAGACAAGCCAAGGATCACCTCGTCATCCCCCACTTGCTCACGAATACGCTCAATCGCATCGTCAATAATGGTTGCCG
This sequence comes from Salinivibrio sp. MA351, assembly GCF_001996065.1. Taxonomy (NCBI): domain Bacteria; kingdom Pseudomonadati; phylum Pseudomonadota; class Gammaproteobacteria; order Vibrionales; family Vibrionaceae; genus Salinivibrio; species Salinivibrio sp. MA351. The sequence continues at coordinate 87,184 of NZ_MUFG01000004.1, forward strand.
GTGTCCACAAACGCTCGCATTGGCAGATTTGCATCACAAACTGCTCAAGCATCCGTTTGCCTTGGCGCGTGTGCGTCACTTCTGGGTGAAACTGAACACCATAAAAACGTTTATCTTCGTTGGCCATGGCTGCAAACGGACAGGTATCTGTTTCAGCGATTTTGACAAAATCTTCCGGAATCGCGACCACTTTATCGCCGTGGCTCATCCACACATCTAAAAGTGGGTGACCATCATCGGCAATAGCATCTTCAATGCCATCAAACAGTGCGCTCTGGCCAACGCGTTTTACTTGCGCGTAGCCAAACTCGCGATGCTCAGAGCCCGCAACCTTGCCACCAAGCTGCTCAGCCATGGTCTGCATGCCATAGCATACGCCCAACACAGGCACGCCTGCGTCAAAGACATATTGCGGTGCACGTGGCGAGTTGGCTTCTGCCACGCTCTCTGGGCCACCGGATAGGATGATGCCGTTGGGAGCAAAGTCACGAATGTCTTGCTCATCGACATCCCAGCTCCAAAGCTCACAATACACACCAATTTCACGGACACGGCGCGCAATCAACTGGGTGTACTGGGAGCCAAAATCAAGGATCAAAATACGTTGAGCATGAATGTTCTGGGTCATTATCTGGCTTTCTCAATTAAGTGGAACAAAGGGGAGCTGTGCTCCCCTCTCAAATGCATCGCGGTAGTGATGTCTTTAGCCGAGGCGATAGTTCGGCGCTTCTTTAGTAATGGTGACATCATGCGCGTGTGATTCTTTCATGCCCGCGCCGGTCACGCGAACAAACTGCGCGTTAGTGCGCATCTCTTCTATGGTAGCAGAGCCCGTTAAGCCCATGCTTGAACGCAACCCACCCATTTGTTGGTGGATGATCTCTTTCATCATGCCTTTGTAATCAACGCGCCCTTCTATGCCTTCAGGCACCAACTTATCGGCGGCGTTATCGCTTTGGAAGTAACGGTCAGATGAGCCTTTTGACATGGCGCCCACTGAGCCCATACCGCGATAAGATTTGTACGCGCGGCCTTGGTAAAGCTCGACTTCACCCGGAGATTCTTCGGTACCGGCGAGCATTGAGCCCACCATCACACAGGATGCGCCGGCAGCAATGGCTTTACACAAGTCACCCGAGAAACGAATACCGCCATCGGCAATTACCGGAATACCATACTCTTGCGCGACGGCAGCGGCATCACTGATCGCGGTAATTTGCGGCACACCCACGCCAGTGACGATACGCGTGGTACAAATAGAGCCTGGGCCAATACCGACTTTTACGGCATCCACACCCGCGTCAATCAAGGCACGTGCGCCCTCGGCAGTGGCAACGTTACCGCCCACAATTTGTAAGTGCGGGTACGAGGCTCTGGCATCACGAATACGTTGTAGGACGCCCTCAGAGTGGCCGTGTGATGAGTCAATAAGTAACACATCGATTCCCGCTTCCACCAAGGCCGCGATACGCTCTTCATTGCCCGCCCCTGCGCCGACGGCACCACCGACACGCAAACGACCTTGTTCGTCTTTACAGGCGTTAGGCTTGCTTTCCGCTTTCTGGAAATCTTTGGCGGTGATCATGCCGCTGAGGTGATGGTCTTGGTTGACGACCAGAATTTTTTCGACGCGATGCTGCTGCATCAACTGTTGCACTTGCTCACGCTCAGCGCCCTCACGCACGGTGGCGAGACGAGACTGAGGGGTCATCACATCTTCAACACGTTTGCTAAGATCTGAGACAAAACGCACGTCGCGTCCTGTAATAATGCCTACCAGCTCTTTTTGTTTATTCACCACTGGATAACCGGCAAAGCCATTGCGTTCGGTCAAGGCTTTGACATCGGCAATGGTCATCTCAGGCGTCACCGTAACCGGGTTAGACACCATGCCCGCTTCATAGATTTTCACCAAGCGCACTTGCTCGGCTTGCTGCTCGATGGTCATATTTTTATGGATAAAGCCAAGGCCGCCTTCTTGTGCCAATGCGATGGCCAAACGGGCTTCGGTCACTGTATCCATTGCTGCAGAGAGCACAGGGATGTTCAGGCTAATTGAACGGGTCAATTGGGTCCGCAGATCCGCATGGTTAGGGAGTACATTTGAGTGGGCAGGGACGAGGAGTACATCGTCAAAGGTTAACGCTTCTTTCGCGATTCTCAGCATTGCAATATCTCACACTAAAAGTTGTGAAGGGGAACAAAATATTGCCGCAGAATTATACGTGCAGCGCAAACGTTTGGCTATCGATTTTTACTAAGAATAGCGATTGATTGCCCAAGACAGATTTAGTCGGTTGATTTATCAACGGATACATTGTTCATTTTTTCGCAATCGATTGCTTCGATCGCCTGGCTATCGTCATGCTGAGTCAGTTGGCATCCCAGTATACGGCAGGTAGTATGCGATCAGGTTTATCAAAAGGATCAGCGATTGTGACCGCGAGTAATCAACATATTTTGTCCGTTTCCCGCCTCAATGCGGAGGTGCGTCTTTGCTTAGAAAAAAACATTGGCATTGTCTGGCTAACGGGCGAACTCTCCAATTTTACCGCGGCAACGTCTGGCCATTGGTATTTGTCACTCAAAGACAACCAAAGCCAAGTGAAGTGTGCCATGTTTCGTGGTAACAATCGTCGCGTGACCTTTAAACCCAAAAATGGGGATCAAGTCCTGGTGCGCGCGCGTGTGTCTATGTACGAGCCTCGAGGCGACTATCAGCTGATCTTAGAAAGCATGCAGCCCGAAGGCGATGGACGACTGCAGCAGGCGTTTGAGCAACGTAAACAAGCGTTAGCCGCAGAAGGGTTATTCGCACAAACCGCTAAGCAAGCTTTGCCCGACCAACCAAAGCGCGTTGGCATAATCACCTCCAAAACCGGCGCTGCCTTGCATGATATTCTGAATGTACTTAAAAGACGGGACCCTAGCCTGCCGGTGGTGATTTATCCGACCCTGGTGCAAGGGCAAGATGCGGCAGTATCGATAGCGCAAGCGATCGGGCGCGCCAATAGCCGTCATGAGTGTGACGTACTGATTGTTGGTCGTGGCGGTGGGTCACTCGAGGATTTATGGTGCTTTAATGAAGAAATCGTCGCCCGTACTATCGCCGCGAGTCAGATCCCCATCGTCAGTGCCGTAGGCCATGAAGTGGATGTGACCATTGCTGACTTTGTTGCCGATGTTCGCGCCCCCACCCCATCAGCTGCCGCAGAGCTTGTTAGCCGTGATCTGAGTTATCGCTTGCAGCAATATCAGCAGCGCGAGCAAGCGCTTAAAAACGCGATCGGCACGCTACTTTATCGCCAGCAACGGGCACTGACGCAGCACGAACACCGTTTGTCTCACCAACACCCCCGTCGTCGTCTGCAACAGCAAAGTCAGCATATTGATGAGCTGCAAAGGCGCATTCACCAAGGACTGACGAAACAGCTTTCACGATATAACCACCAGCTTAATGCCCTGGATAGCCGGTTACAACGCGTGACGCCTGAGCATCGTATTCATCAACATCAGGCTCAATTGGCACAGCACCATCAACGCCTCGTCCACGTGATGAACTCGCAATTGTCACACGCGCAGCAGCGACTTTTGACCTTGGTGGCGACCTTGGATGCCGTCAGTCCATTAGCGACGCTCTCTCGTGGCTATTCGATTAGCCGTGACAGTGATGGGCGAATTATTAATAACATCAATCAACTGCATGAAGGCGATATCCTGCGCACCCAGCTCAGTAACGGCGAGATCACCAGCGTGGTACAACAGCGTCATCCAAGTCAGTCGGCTGATTAAACTCTGTACAATACACATCTAACCGATCAGTAAGCGATCGAGCGATCTTGGGGTTAATTCCCCTTGATCAGCTTCCTACCCTGAAAAGAATATTTATCAATACACTTCCCGAAAGCATAAGTTACATGTTCTGCATTTGGATTTTTATCGATATAAAACACTAAAAAAGAGTGTTGTAAATTAAAGATCCAGCATAAATGAAATGAGAGTAGCGTGAAGGGGTGATGCAATTATCGCCGCTCAAAACCTGCCCAGTCACGCGATAAGCTAAGATCCACGACATCACAGACGACGTGGCTTTAATGTGATTATGATCACGAATGATAAATTCAAGATCCAGGTTTGGATCGTTAAAAGTAGGCGGGATCAAAAAAGCCCAGCATCAAGGCTGGGCTTTCGTTTACTTCTTATTGCGGTTTTTAACCATGTCCATCAAGCGTTTGCGTTGACGTGACTGAGATAACGTCAGCTTTTCTTTTTTACCCTCATACGGGTTTTCACTGTTCTGGAACTGAATCTTTATCGGTGTGCCCATAATGTCTAAGGTTCGACGATAATAATTCATCAGGTAGCGCTTATAGGAGTCTGGCAACTCACTCACCAAGTTACCATGGACGACCACAATGGGTGGGTTATATCCACCGGCGTGTGCATATTTTAGCTTCACTCGGCGGCCACGTATCATTGGAGGCTGATGGTCATCTTGCGCCATTTTCAAAATACGGGTTAGCATCGCGGTTCCGACACGTTTGGTCGCCGACTGATAGGCTTCTTGAATGGACTCAAACAAGTGACCGACACCGGTACCATGCAACGCAGAAATAAAGTGAACGCGTGCAAAGTCGACAAAACCAAGGCGACGATCCAGCTCGGATTTCACCCGCGTTTTAATCTCGCTATCTAAGCCATCCCACTTGTTAACCGCCAACACGATCGAACGGCCCGCATTCAAGGCAAACCCTAGCAAGCTCAAGTCTTGATCAGATATATTTTCTCGAGCATCAATCACTAGCAGCACGACGTTCGCGTCTTCGATAGCCTTAAGTGTTTGAATAACAGAAAATTTTTCAACTTTTTCACTAACATGTTTACGACGACGTATACCGGCCGTATCAATCATCACGTACTCGCGCCCATCGCGCTCCATCGGGATATAAATGGAGTCTCGTGTGGTCCCCGGCATATCGTAAACGACGACTCGTTCTTCACCGAGCATGCGATTGGTCAAGGTCGATTTACCCACATTGGGGCGACCTATAATACCAATTTTAATCGGCAGTGATTGAAGGTAGGCGTACTCATTTTCTGCCTGCTCTTCTGTGTTCACGGTCGGGTTGTCTTGATCATCGATGTCATCTTGCTCATCGGTCAGGTCAACCAGACCTGTCTCTTCCTGCGCTTGCTGTAGCGCTTGTTCGGCAAAGGGCGTTAGAGCACGATTAATCAATCCGCTGACCCCACGGCCGTGTGCGGCAGCAATTTGATACATGTTGTCCATGCCTAATTGCCAAAAGTCTGCGGTTGCGGTATCTGGGTCAATACCGTCTACTTTGTTGACGACCAAAAAGCTGGTTTTTTCGCGGACACGGATATGTTGAGCAATATCCCGATCAGCAGGTGTTAATCCTGCACGCCCGTCCACCATAAATAACACCACGTCGGCTTCTTCAATCGCAGCAAGCGATTGTTCGGCCATTTTGGTTTCTACACCCTCTTCTGTACCATCAATCCCGCCGGTGTCGATCACGATAAATTCGTGCTCATCCAGCAATGCCTTGCCGTATTTTCGATCCCTGGTCAGTCCCGGAAAATCCGCTACTAATGCATCGCGCGTGCGGGTAAGACGGTTAAAGAGCGTCGATTTTCCCACATTCGGGCGCCCTACTAGGGCTATAACAGGAATCATGTAGACCTCTTAATTTTCATTCTCTTATCAATAAACAAGGCTCCCAACTGTCTATACAGCCAGGAGCCTAAATATAAAACTGGGTGGCTGATACTAGTCGATAGCCAGCTTTCTCAATTGGCCATCGCGTGTTATCACGATATAGCCATTATCGGTTTGCACGGGCGCCACCGCAATACCCTCGCCTTCAAGCGATTGCTGGGCAACAAAATCCCCAGTTTCTGGATCGAGCCAATGCAAGTACCCTTGGCTATCTCCAACCACGAGATAACCATCGCTTGCCGCTGGCGCAGTTAATATGCGATACGCTAACTCACTGTTGCGCCATTTCTCTAAACCATTACGTGCATCTAATGCGACAATATTGTCTTTATCATCAATTAAATAAAGGCTATTACCCGCCGCAATAAAATCGTTGGCCGATGAAAAATCACGCTTCCATGCTGCTTTTCCCGAGCGTAAATCAATCGACACTAACTGCCCATTATAGCCCACGGCATACAAACGGTCGCCATCAATCACAGGGGTCGCATCCACATCAACAAGACGATCAATTTCGGTCGCCCCTTTGGGTGTCGAAATCGGAATTTGCCAAATAGAGCGACCTGTTTCGATCATCGCGGCGCCAAGACGACCATTCGCCATCCCCCAGAATACACCGCCTGACACGGTTACGGGGGCACTCTCGCCGCGCAAACTTAGATTAGGGACATCATTGGCGTTACTCCACTGAGGCTCACCGGATTCCGCATCAAGCGCAACCAACTCACCGCGGCTGGTATTAACGATCACCATACCAGCGTCGACCAAAGGCTTGGCCAGGATTTCACCGTTCACATTTTGCTGCCAAAGGCGCTCGCCTGTTTCAGCATCCAAGGCATACAGTTCGCCGGTTTCTCCGCCAACATACACCTTACCGTAGGACGCACTCAGCCCACCAGATAACAACGCTGGCGTCTCAGTTTGCACCGACTGCTGCCAAATACGCTCGCCACTTTCAAGATCAAACGCAGCCACTTCTCCCTGGCGGTCAGCGGCGAATACCTTATCGTACGCGACCGTCGGTTGAAGGGCCGAATAATATTGCCCGACACCATCACCGACTTGGGCTTGCCAAATCTGTGATGATGCAATTTTATCCGTTACAGTGGGTAATGGTGCCATTTGCACAACATCTTCTTCACCCGCACAACCGGTCAGTATCGCCAAAGTCGTGGCCACAGCGGCTATGCGCCATAATCCTTTTTTCATACCACGCCCTTATTGACTGAGGTTATCAAGCTTCATCGTGACGGTTGGACTCGCTCCTGCCTCAAGCGAGGCGGTATAGGCATCACGAGCGGCCTCACTGTCCCCTTGGCGAAGCAAAATATCACCGCGAATTTCCTGTACTTTGGCTGTCCAACTTGACGCGGTCACTTTATCCAGTTCACTCAGTGCCGCGTCATACTGACCCAGCTCCGCGTTCACACGCGCTAAACGCGTGGTTACCAACCCATAGAGCGCATCATCATTTACCGCTTGCTGGGCCGTTTGCAGCTGTTTACGTGCACTGTCTAGCTCTCCCTGTTCAACCTGTTTCTTTGCCAGGTTAAGTGCCGCCAGCGCTTGATAACCTTCATGCCCCTCGAGCTGGCTCAGTGCCGTGCCATCACCGCTCTCGATACTGTTCAAAGTTTGTTCGTATTGTTGAGAGGCTTGTTCCTTACTTTCGACCTGTTGCGACTGGAAATAACGCCAGCCATACAAGGCACCTAAACCGACAACAGCGCCGATTACAACCGCTTTCCCGTTATCTCGCCACCACTTTTTAATGGCTTCAACTTGCTGCTCTTCTGTGGTGTAGACGTCCACGATCTGTCCTCTCTAAATCAATGCTTTTAATGTCGCAGCGATCTGATCCTGCTTCAGAGTTTGTTGCTCGCCACCTTTTAAATCTTTTAGCGCTACCGTTTGATTAGCGACTTCGTCTTCGCCCAAAACCAATGCGACGGATGCGCCGACTTTGTCTGCACGTTTAAATTGCTTTTTAAAACTGCCACCACCAAAGTGCGACATAACGCGTAACCCCGGCACTTGCTCACGCAGGTTTTCGGCTAGTTTCATCCCAGCGGCTAAGGCGCCCTCGCCTGCCGTCACCATGTATACATCCACCACTGGGCGGATATCATCTTGGCTCAGGTTTTCGAGCATCAAGACTAAGCGCTCAAGGCCCATTGCAAACCCGACCGCCGGTGTTGCCTTACCACCGAGTTGTTCAACCAAACCATCGTAGCGGCCGCCGCCACACACCGTGCCCTGCGCGCCTAAGCTATCGGTAATCCACTCAAAGACCGTGCGGTTGTAATAATCAAGTCCACGTACTAGACGGTGATTCACTTGGTATTCGATACCTGCCGCGTCCAAGAGTTCACACAATCCAGCAAAATGTTGTTTTGACTCGTCATCCAGATAATCACTGAGCTTTGGCGCATCAACAAGAATCGCCTGGATATCCGCGTTTTTGGTATCTAATACACGTAGCGGATTGGTCTGCATGCGACGTTTACTGTCCTCATCCAACACCGATTCGTGCTGCATCAGAAAATCGACCAGTGCTTGGCGATAATCCGCACGCGCTTGCGGCGAACCAATGGAGTTAAGTTCTAAACGTACGTGCTCAGCAATCCCCAGCTCACGCCACATCCGGGCCGTCATCATGATCAATTCGGCATCAACGTCAGGGCCATTCAAGCCAAAGACTTCCACCCCAAATTGATGAAATTGACGATAGCGGCCTTTTTGTGGACGTTCATGACGGAACATTGGCCCGGTATACCACAAACGGTGTTCCTGGTTATAGAGCAAGCCGTTTTCGATCCCTGCGCGGACACAACCCGCCGTGCCTTCAGGTCGTAGCGTTAGGCTGTCACCGTTTCGATCATCAAAGGTGTACATTTCTTTTTCGACAACGTCGGTCACTTCACCAATCGCACGGCTAAACAGATGTGTTGCTTCGACGATAGGCATACGTACTTCACTGTAGCCATAGGCACTGACGACCTGTTTAATCGTATTTTCGAGCTTCTGCCACAAAGGAGATTGAGAAGGGAGGCAGTCATTCATGCCTCGGATTGCTTGAATTGTTTTAGCCACGTTAACTTCCGTTACCGATATCATATATAAAAGGGGAAAAGGCAGCCTGATGGCTTAGCCTTCTTGATCGATTTGAGACACCTTGATGCGGTTGCGCTCATCCATCATCGCCGCTTTGGCGCGGATTTTTGCTTCTAACTCATCCACCAAGTTGTCATTGGTAAAGCGCTCTTTTTGACGTTTGCCGTCGAGATAATAAGCACTGCGCTTGTTGCCACCAGCAAGGCCAAGATGTGACGCTTCGGCTTCGCCTGGGCCATTGACAACGCAACCAATGATTGAAACGTCCATTGGCGTCAGAATATCTTCTACGCGCTGTTCAAGCGCATTCACGGTGCCGATAACGTCAAATTCCTGACGAGAGCAGCTTGGACAGGCGATAAAATTCACCCCGCGTGAGCGAATTCGGAGGGATTTAAGAATATCAAACCCAACTTTAATTTCTTCAACAGGATCGGCCGCTAACGACACACGCAACGTATCGCCAATACCTTCAGCGAGTAACATGCCTAGCCCAACCGATGATTTTACCGCCCCTGCGCGCGCACCACCTGCTTCGGTGATCCCGAGGTGAAGAGGTTGCTCAATCTGTTGTGCTAATTTGCGGTAGGATTCCACCGCTAAAAAAACGTCTGATGCTTTCACACTGACTTTAAATTGGTCGAAGTTGAGTCGATCGAGAATATCAACATGACGCATCGCGGATTCTACCAGCGCGTCTGGCGTTGGCTCACCGTATTTTTCCTGGAGATCACGTTCTAGCGAGCCACCGTTAACACCAATTCGAATCGGGATATTTTTATCGCGAGCAGCATCGACCACCGCACGGATGCGCTCTTCTTTACCGATATTCCCAGGGTTGATCCGCAAACAATCGACACCGTATTCAGCGACTTTAAGCGCGATACGATAGTCAAAGTGAATATCTGCCACTAGCGGGATCGACGTTTGCGCTTTAATTGTTTTGAAGGCTTCAGCGGCATCCATAGTGGGGACTGACACGCGAACAATGTCTGCACCCACATTTTCGAGCGCTTTTATTTGCGCCACGGTCGCCTCAACATCCGTGGTGCGCGTATTGGTCATTGATTGCACTGCAATGGGCGCACCATCACCAATCGGCACATTGCCCACATTGATACGTTTGGACGGACGACGTTTAATCGGATTTTCGTTGTGCATATTGACGTTCTCTGATTACTGCGGAAGGCGCAACCGAGCCACTTGCCCGGTTGGGTAGCCATCAAGATCAATATTGTCGCCATTAAAGGTAATGTTCACCACACTTGGCGCCCCAAGTACCAATTGGTACGGCGTTTCGCCAGTTAAGGTAATTTGCTCACCTTCAGCTTTTATTCCTGTCGCCAAGCGTTCGCCATTGGCATCACGCACATCAATCCAGCAATCGCCAGTAAAGGTCATGACCAAGCGGTTTTCGTTGGCGCTTGCGGTTGTTTTTGCTGCCGGATCCGTCACTGACGCTTGTGCTGTTTCCTGACGACTTGCTGCGTCAGTCGTTTGCGCTCCCATTTGTGTCTTAGCGGCTGATGTCTCATCAGAGGTAGACACAGGATTCGATTGCCCCTCGTCACTGGCTTTGGCCGCGAATTCTACCGGCTGCGGCGCATCGACAGCTTTAGCAGGCTCAGTGTCGAGTTCATCGGTGGTCGGTTGGGGCTCGGCGGCAATCACAGCACTGTCTTGGTCAGAAGGGGTCGTCACTAACTCATCGGCTTGTTCGCTATCCAGCTGCGTGGGTAACGATGTCATGGCTTGTTGATTTTGCCAATACCACACGCCAGTAATACCCACCGCAATAGCAATGATCACCCAAGACAACCACATCAAACGGCTTTCACTCCTTTGCCGTCGTGTCTTGCGCGAAAAGCTTTGCATTTTCTGAACCGTTGCCGCACTGCTTGCTTCCATATTGCTGTCACCGAGAAGCTGGTCGGCGTCGATTTGCATTAACTTGGCATAGGATCGCAAATAGCCACGTGTAAACGTGGCCAGTTGACCCATATCTGGATTATTGCTTTCGAGGTCCTCGATGACACTGACGCGCAATCGCAGTCGGTCAGCCACATCGCGAACACTCCAGCCCATTTTTTCTCGCGCTTGCTTTAATACTTCCCCGGGCGCAGGTTGCGTATCTTTTTGCGCGTGTTCTTCCGTCTGTTCAGTATTCATTCGCTAAGTACAATTGATATTCTTTGGATTCTGGAAACTGGTGCGCCAATCGCTGAGCATCATGGGCAGCTCGCTCCGTGTTGCCTTGTTGCTGATAAGCTTTGACCAACAATAATAATCCGCTGGGATGGGCACCAACGCGTTTATGGAGTCGTTTGATACGCGTAATGGCACCTGCCTCTTGCCCTCGTTCTATCTCTAACTTGGCAAGTTGTAATCCTGCGCGGACATTCAGCGGGTCATGCTCAGTCGCTTTTTCCAACAAGGCCTTCGCGCTCTTGGTTTCGCCCGCTTTTAGCTGGCAGAACGCGGCATTTTCATAACTGTCTGACACGCGATGATAATACGGTTGTGCGACGGCTTGCAAAAATGCCTCTTTTGCCTCAGCAAAACGCTGTTGTTCGCACAAAAACACACCGTAGTTATTATACACATCGCCTTTTTTAGACGCTTGCGATAACGCTTTTTGATATAAACGGTCCGCTTGGTCGGTTTCACCGACACGTTGTTGATAATACGCCATAGACAGCGAGGTACGATAGTAATTAGGCGCATATTGGTGTGCTTGCTGCAAGTTTTGCTGCGCTTGTTGATAGCGATCACTGTTTAAGTAACCTAACCCCAACGAAATTCGTGCCTCGGCCGCTTGAATCTTATCAAACTTAGCGTCGTTTTGCTGTGAAACTGGCGAGGCACAACCTGCCAACGTGATAATCAACACCCATACCCAGCCAGTTTTTACCATGTTCTTCCCTTATAAAGACCTATAATGCTTAGACGGGTCGAACAGGGATCACCTCCTGCGCACCCAGTCGCTTTTCGGCGCGTTTTGTCCGGTCGACAATGTCTCCGGCTAATTGGCCACACGCCGCATCAATATCATCGCCGCGCGTTTTACGCACCGTGACCGTAAAATCGTATTCCATTAAGGTTTTCATAAACCTATCAATACGAGAGTTACTTGGTTTATTGAATGGCGATCCAGGATACGGGTTAAATGGGATCAGGTTAATCTTCGCCGGTGTATCTTTTAACAGCTCTGCGAGTTGGCGCGCATGCTCCATGTAGTCATTCACATGATCGAGCAAAATATATTCAACCGTGACACGACCACGGTTGGCATTCGAGGTTTCAATATAACGATGCACCACATCTAAGAAAGCGTCGATATCCCAGCGATCGTTAATCGGCATAATTTGGCTACGCAGTTCATCATTCGGCGCGTGCAGTGAAATCGCTAGCGCAACATCAATTTTACCAATCATCTGCTCCAAGCCAGACACCACACCGGAAGTCGATACCGTGACACGACGCTTCGACAAGCCATAGGCATTATCATCGAGCATCAGGTTGAGTGATGGCAGCAGGTTTTTCATGTTCAGCAACGGCTCGCCCATCCCCATCATCACCACATTGGTAATAGGACGGCGTCCGGTTTCTTTTTCGATACCAATTTCTTTTGCGGCACGCCAAACCTGGCCAATAATTTCAGAAACCCGCAAATTACGGTTAAAACCCTGCGCACCGGTCGAGCAAAATTTGCAGTCGAGCGCACAACCAACCTGAGAGGAAACACACAATGTCGCCCGGTCATCTTCAGGGATATACACGGTTTCCACATCTTGACCGCCCACTCGCATCGCCCATTTAATGGTGCCATCTTTTGAGTAATGCGCTTCACTCACCTCAGGGGCTTTAACCTCGGCGACAAGCTTGAGTTTTTCACGTAACTTCTTGTTGATGTTGTTCATTTCATCGAAGTCATCGCAACCAAAATGATACATCCACTTCATGACTTGGTCAGCGCGGAAGGCTTTTTCACCGAGTTCATCGGCGAAATAGGCACGCAATCCTTGCCTGTCAAAATCAAGCAGATTAACTTTCTCTGTCGTCATTGGGGTTGCCTCGTAAAAACTAGCTATATGGTAAGACACGGGTATTGGCCTGGCGTTCTCGAGTGAATACACCTTGAATCTAGTCAAGATCCCTGTTCGGAACGCGCTTAAGGCGCGAAATTGTACAGGCTTTAGATCACACTTTCCACTCTCTATGAGCGTGGTTATTCAGGTAAGAGGCAGGAGAAGAACAAAACAAAAAAGAGGCTCGCGCCTCTTTATAAACCTTTTATATCCGTCTTTGCGTTAACAACGAGGATGAATCTCATCCGCGGTGAAAAAATACGCAATTTCACGTTCAGCCGAGCCTGGGCTATCCGAGCCATGTACGGAGTTATATTGCATACTTTCCGCGTAGTCAGCGCGCAATGTCCCGCAAGCCGCTTCTTCAGGGTTAGTTTTGCCCATCAACTCACGATAACGGTTAATGGCACCCTCGCCTTCCAACACCTGCACCATAATCGGTCCAGAGGTCATAAACTCGACTAAGGACGCAAAGAAAGGTTTACCTTGGTGCTCAGCATAAAACCCCTCAGCCTGTTCTTTGCTAAGGTGTAACATTTTCGCTGCCACGATGCGTAAGCCAGCACTTTCGATACGCTGATAAAGCGTACCAATCAAGTTACGCTCTACGGCATCAGGTTTGACGATAGAAAAAGTGCGTTCAATGGTCATTCGCTTGTCCTTTTACTGTCTAAATCAGGCTCACTAGGAGCAACAACGCGCTTACCCTAGCAAACTTTATTGTCTGCCCCTATCACCAATGCGGTGAAGCGTTAACTCACACAAAAAATTCGTTAACACCTCACCGATTAATTGATTAGGTTATTTGGCTTCATCCAATAACACACGCGCCAAGGTTTTCACGCCCATCCCGGTGGCACCGACCGCCCATTTGTCACTGGCGGCTTTACGATAAGTCCCCGAACAGTCGATGTGCATCCAGCCTTTTTGGTAATCTTCGACAAAATACGATAAAAACGCGGCGGCCGTGCTCGCACCTGGCATGTACGCGCCTGTAGATACGTTGGCAATATCAGCAAATGAAGAAGGCAGTAACTTACGATGGAATTCAGCCACAGGGAGAGACCACATTCCTTCACCCTCTTGCTGTGCCGCCTCAAGGGTACGATGGGCGAGCTTATCATCAAAGCTAAACAATGCGTGATAATCGTTACCCAATGCGGCTTTTGCTGAGCCCGTCAGGGTGGCGCAATCAATTAAGAGTTCAGGCTTTTGCTCACTGGCATACATTAAGCCATCCGCGAGCACCAAGCGTCCTTCGGCATCGGTATTCAATACTTCAACCGTCACGCCGTTTTTGTAAGTGATAATATCACCTAGCTTGTAGGCACTGCTTGAGATCATGTTCTCTGCACAGCAAAGCACTAATTTCACGCGCTTATTTAAGCCCTTCGCCACTGCCATCGCCAATGCGCCTGTCGCGGTTGCCGAGCCACCCATATCGGCTTTCATGGTGGTCATAAAATCTGAGCCTTTGATGCTATAGCCGCCCGAATCAAAGGTGATCCCTTTTCCGACTAAGCATGCATAAACCGGTGCATCCGGATCGCCGGTCGGGTTGTAGTCCAATTGCAACATGGTCGGTTTACGGGCAGAGCCTCGTCCAACGGTATAGATGCCGTGCCAGCCTTTTTCTAACAGATCCGTGCCTGAAATAATCTTGTAAGTGACATGCTCCGGCTCCGGTGCCATCGATTTTACAAATTCCCCTGCGCGGGCCACCAACTGATGCGGACCGACTTCTTCTGCCGGTTGGTTGATAATATCGCGCACCCAGTCACCAACAGTTTGCCGAAGTTCGAACTCCTTGGTGTCTGTGTCATTTAAGACCGCTTGCGCAAAAGCCACTTTATTTTTAGGACCGCGAAGCCCTTGGTAAAAGGCCCACACTAATTCAAGATCCCAATGCTCGCCGGTCAGCGTCAGTGCAGGGACACCTTGCCCCTCGAGTTTACGCGCGGCTTGTTGCACCTTATCTCGTTGATTGGTGTCGCTCGGTGCATGGATAAACGCTTTATCGGCGTCAAAAGAGACCAGCGCATTATCGCCCCATTGCGCGGCTGCCGGCTGATGCGACAGGGTTACTTTTAATGTTTCTGACATTTTGTACTCCTTGTACTGTCGCGCTGTTTTTTACTGTACAGCGTGTTTGACTGGGCAGCGTACGTTGAGTACATGGCACCCAGTGGAATAAAAAAAAGCGAACCGATGGGCCCGCTTTTGGTAATAAATCTATTTGGCCGTCGATACTGTGCCGAGCCGGTGACAATAACACAAGTATTATCAATCACTCACGAGAGCTAGCCCTCAGTCTTGCTCATCCATCCAGCACATAATGATCGCTTCCAAAATCCGTTCATTCGAGCGCTCAGGATCATCGTCAAAGTCATCCAGTTCAGTGATCCATTGATGCAAGTCGGTAAAACGTACTGTTTTAGGATCGACATCTGGGTAAGCGTCACACAGCTCAATCGCAATATCGAGTGAATCCGTCCATTTTAAACTCATTTTGCTTCTCCGTCCGTTACAGCATTAGATTAATGATTTTCCGCTGCATGGTTTAGGGTGTAGCGTGGAATTTCGACCACCAGATCTTCATCGGTAATTTTCGCCTGACAGCCCAAGCGGGACTCTGGCTCAAGTCCCCATGCTTTATCGAGCATGTCATCTTCAAGCTCATCACTTTCGTCGAGCGAGTCAAAGCCTTCGCGAACCACAATGTGACAGGTAGTACACGCGCAAGACTTTTCACACGCGTGCTCGATGCCAATGCCATTTTTTAGCGCCACATCGAGGACGGTCTCCCCTTCTTTCCCTTCCAGTTCCGCACCTTCTGGGCATAACTCGTGGTGCGGCAGAACAATAATCTTAGGCATGATTACACCTCATCAATGGATTGACCGGCCAACGCATTACGAATCGATTTGTCCATACGACGTGCCGCAAAGGTCTGGCTGGCTTTATCTAGTGCTTTGATTCCCGCTTCAATGGCAGCGCCATCATCGCCGTTACGCAGCGCGATCAATGTTTCAATTTCGTTCACGAGCGCTTGTTGCTCATTATGATCGAGCAAGGTGTCACCGTCTTGTTGCATGGCGACCAGTAGGCCTTCGATCACCCGATCGGCTTCAACGCGTTGCTCCGCCAAATAGCGGGCATCTTTGTCTTCTTCCGCATGGGTAAATGATGATTTGATCATGTTGGCGATTTCGTCATCATTGAGCCCGTAAGACGGTTTAACCTGGATCGACGAGGCCACACCAGTCGACTTTTCCATGGCCGACACAGACAGCAAACCGTCGGCATCCACTTGGTAGGTTACGCGGACATGGGCTGCCCCCGCGGTCATCGGTGGAATGCCTTTTAAGGAGAAACGCGCCAACGAGCGGCAATCATCCACCATTTCACGTTCACCTTGTACCACGTGCACTTTCATGCCGGTTTGACCGTCTTTAAACGTGGTGAACTCTTGGGCTTTCGCCACAGGAATGGTGGTATTGCGTGGAATGATTTTTTCTACCAGGCCGCCCATGGTTTCAATGCCGAGCGAAAGCGGGATCACGTCCAACAACAACATGTCAGAGTCAGGCTTATTGCCGACCAAAATATCCGCTTGTGTTGCGGCACCTATCGCGACCACTTTATCTGGGTCGATACTGGTTAACGGTTCACGACCAAAGAAGTCGCCGACTTGATGGCGAACGGCCGGTACCCGGGTTGACCCGCCGACCATCACGACTTCTAGGATTTCATCGGCACTGACGCCGGCGTCTTTAAGCGCACGACGGCACGACATCAAGGTCTTTTTAACCAAAGGGGCGACCAAGGCATCAAAGGTGTCACGTGTCAGCGTACCTTGCCAACCGAGTACGTCAATGTCGGTACTAGCGGAGGAAGACAATGCGATTTTAGCCTGTGTCGCTGCGTGGAGCACCGTACGGCGCTCATCACCACTGAGGGTTTCAAACCCGGCTTGCTCACAGATCCATTGCTCGAGCAGGTGGTCAAAATCATCCCCACCTAGTGCTGAATCGCCCCCGGTGGCCATGACTTCAAACACGCCTTGGGAGAGACGGAGAATCGATATATCGAAGGTCCCGCCCCCGAGATCATACACAGCAATCACGCCCTCTTGGCCCGAGTCGAGCCCGTAAGCAATGGCCGCTGCGGTTGGCTCATTGAGTAAACGGAGTACATTCAGGCCCACGAGTGTCGCAGCATCTTTGGTGCCTGCTCGCTGCGCATCATCAAAATAAGCTGGAACAGTGATCACCACGCCTTCAAGCGCATCACCCAAGCTGACTTCTGCACGTTCACGTACCGCCCGCAAAATATCGGACGAGCCTTGAACTGGGTTGATCGCACCACGTCGTGTCTCGACTTGTGGCAGGCCATTTTCAGTTTGTGAAAACCGATAAGGAAGTTGCGGATAACGTGTCTGGACGTCATCCAAAGAGCGCCCCATCATGCGCTTGACCGATACCAGGGTGTTGGCACTATCCGTTTGCACATGAGGAAGGGCATCATAACCCACTGAAATGGCATCACCACCATAGTGAACCACCGACGGGATCAGTGATCGATCGTGTTCATCGTTCAAGGTGGTTGCGACACCGCTTCGTACCGTGGCAACCAAAGTGTTGGTCGTACCCAAATCGATGCCGACTGCATGCTTGTGTTCATGCGGCGCGGCACTTTGACCGGGCTCTGAAATCTGTAACAGTGCCATGTCTAATCCTTAAACTTTACTGCGTTGACAGGCGAATAGTGCCGATCAGCTCATCAGCTGATCTTCGACGCGCTCCACTTCGGAGCAAAGCTTCTCTGCAAACTTAAGCTTGCGCACAATCACTGCCGCCTCTTGCCATTGAGAAGCAGCGAGTGCCTGCTTAACCTCTTTGATCAAGGCATCATAAAGCGCTTGTGCTTTTGCGCCAAAATCAAATAACGCAGCATCGTCTTGGCTATCAGTGATCGACTCCAGTTCTTCACGCAGTGTCATTTGCTGCATTAAGAACTCAGGATCCTGCATCGTTTGCTGTTCGTCTTTTATATCAATGCTTTGTAACGTCAGCATATATTCAGCGCGTCGAACGGGATCTTTCAACGTCTGAAACGCATCGTTAATTTGCGAGGCTTTCTGCACCGCCTGAAGACGCGTTTTATCGTCTTGGCTAGCAACGTTATCTGGGTGATACTGGCGTTGCAGTTCCCGAAACGTTGAAGAAAGCGAGCTACCGTCCAGCTCAAACTGATACGGTAGCCCGAAGAGTTCAAAATGATTCATGTTCTCTCACGTATTACACGTTGAAGCTTTCGCCACAACCACATTCGCTACTGACGTTAGGGTTGTTGAACTGAAAACCTTCATTTAGGCCTTCTTTGACAAAATCTAACTCTGTCCCTTCGAGATAGAGCAAGCTCTTGCCATCGACGATTACCTTGACGTCATCGTATTCGAATACCTGATCACCTTCTTGAAGCTCATCAGCAAATTCAATGACATAGGCCATGCCAGAACATCCTGACGTCCGTACGCCAAGACGCAAGCCAATGCCCTTTCCACGGTTGTCTAGAAACGCTCTTACGCGATCTGATGCCGCTTGTGTCATGGTAATAGCCATAGTATCAACAACCCCTTCGTTTTACTGCTGGTGTTTTTTCTTGTAGTCGCTAACTGCTGCTTTAATGGCGTCTTCCGCTAAGATAGAGCAGTGGACTTTAACCGGTGGCAGCTCAAGCTCTTCCGCAATCTCAGAGTTTTTGATTGCAGCGGCATCGTCAATCGAACGGCCTTTTACCCATTCGGTGACCAACGAGCTCGATGCGATCGCTGACCCGCAGCCATAGGTTTTAAATTTAGCGTCTTCGATGATGCCTTCGTCATTCACCTTGATTTGTAGCTTCATGACGTCGCCACATGCAGGGGCACCGACCATGCCGTTACCGACGGATGGATCGCCTTTTTCAAACGAGCCAACGTTACGTGGGTTTTCGTAGTGGTCAATTACTTTTTCGCTGTAAGCCATAATTGCTTCCTCAATATGATTGCTCACTGTTGCCAGTTGGCGCGTTTTTCGTATTAGTGGTGCGCCCATTCAACGGTACTTAAATCAATACCGTCTTTGTACATGTCCCAAAGTGGTGACATTTCTCGCAGCTTGTTCACGGCCTCACGGACTTTTTCAATCGCGTAATCCACTTCTTCTTCAGTAGTAAAACGACCAAATGAAAAACGTAGTGAGCTGTGTGCTAGCTCATCGTCGCGTCCTAGCGCACGAAGAACATAAGAAGGCTCAAGGCTTGCTGATGTACACGCCGACCCAGACGATACCGCCAGATCTTTTAGCGCCATCAACAAAGACTCACCTTCAACAAAGGCAAAGCTCACGTTCAAGTTGTGTGGAACGCGCTGCTCCAAATCACCATTAACGTAAACTTCTTCTAAATCTTTGACGCCGTCATAAAAGCGATTACGTAACGCAAGTGCATGTTCAAAATCTTTTTCACGCTCTTCTTTAGCGATACGGAAGGCTTCACCCATACCCACAATTTGGTGGGTCGGTAAGGTGCCTGAGCGCATACCACGCTCGTGACCACCACCGTGCATTTGCGCCTCAATACGCACCCGTGGCTTACGGCGAACATACAAAGCGCCGATGCCTTTTGGTCCGTAAGCTTTGTGCGCGCTGAAAGAAATCAGATCAATTTTCATTTCTTTCACATCTAAAGGCACTTTGCCCACAGATTGTGCAGCATCCACATGGAACATAATTTTGCGCTCGCGGCATAATTCGCCGATAGCCGAAATGTCCTGAATCACGCCAATTTCGTTATTCACGTGCATGATAGAGACCAAGATGGTGTCATCACGCATCGCCGCTTCTAGCTTTTTCAGATCAACTAAGCCGTTTTCTTCTAGGTCGAGGTAGGTGACTTCAAAGCCTTCTCGCTCTAGCTGCCGGCATGGATCAAGTACCGCTTTGTGCTCGGTCTTGCAGGTAATGATGTGCTTGCCTTTTTTCGAGTAGAAATTGGCAATGCCTTTAATGGCTAAGTTGTCTGATTCCGTCGCGCCAGAGGTGAACACGATCTCACGCGGATCGGCATTGCAATAGTCGGCAATGTTTTCGCGTGCGGTATCAACGGCTTCTTCTGCTTGCCAACCAAAACGGTGCGAGCGAGAGGCTGGGTTACCGAAGACCCCGTCCATGGTCAGATGCTGACTCATTTTTTCAGCAACGCGCGGATCAACCGGACACGTGGCTGAATAATCAAAATATATGGGCAATTTCATGTTTTTCTCCAATTACACCGACATTGGTCATCAGGAGCGAACGTTCACGCCTATGGTGGCGCTATCTTGTTTGACCTTCGAGCTAAACGTGTTTCTTGGCGCCAATGAGGCGTCCAGTTTAGCATCCTGACGATCTGCTACTTGCTTCACTTCGTTATCATGCATCAGCTCACCGAGCGTGATGTCGTTTAGAAAACCGCTAATACGGGCACTTAAGTCGTGCCACAAGGTGTGTGTCAAACAACGGGTTCCGCCTTGGCAATCTGCTTTACCTTGGCATTTTGTCGCATCAACCGATTCGTCAACCGCGGCAATCACCGCGCCAACGGCAATCTCGTTGGCTGCTATCCCGAGACGATAACCACCGCCTGGACCACGAACACTGCTGACCAGTCCCGACTTACGGAGCCGTGAAAAAAGTTGCTCAAGATAAGACAAGGAAATGCCTTGACGCTCAGAGATGTCCGCCAGGGGCACAGGGCCCTGCTCGGCATGAAGCGCCACGTCGAGCATGGCGGTAACCGCATAACGGCCTTTCGAAGTCAATCTCATAACACGCTACCTGTGGTGAATAGATGCTAAAATGGTTACATACCCGAGTATTTTGGTCAAGTATTTACCTGAGTATTTTTGTCAAGTTTTCACCAAGGTGTACGACGCCTCATTTGAAAGGATCAACGTGGGGAGTGATTATCGGTATTTTGCTCGCTCGATGCCGCCTGTTTGGTCACCTTTTCCACCGAAGACAGCACGCCTCGTAAAATATTGAGCTCCTGACTCTCTAAGCGCGCGCGATTAAATAAGCGACGTAGTTTTGTCATGACCATGCCAGGGTGCTGAGTACGGATAAACCCTGTTTTAGTAAGAACCGTTTCGAGGTGCGTATAAAAACGCGCCAAATCTTGGTTCAGCGGATAGTCTTGTTCAAGGGTTGGTCCTTGATAGGCTTGACTGTCCAACCAGGCGACACGCATTTCATAACACAGCGTTTGCACAGCCATGGCCAAATTCAAAGAGCTGTAGTCTGGATTGGATGGAATCGAAACATGATAGTGACATGTTTGCAGCTCTTCATTGGTTAAGCCAGTTCGCTCTCGGCCAAAAACGATGGCAACCGGATGTGTTGCGGCTTCTTGAATGGCTTTTTGGCCGCACGCTCGCGCATCCAGCATCGGCCATTCTAATGTTCGGCTTCTTGCGCTGGTACCTATTACTAGGCCACAATCGGCCACCGCTTCTTCAAGCGTATTCACCACTCTCGCGTTATTGGCAATATCACTGGCCCCTGCGGCTAAGGCAATGGCTTGACCGTCCACTTCACAGCCAGGCGCCACTAATGTCATGTTGGTCAGTCCCATGACTTTCATCGCTCGGGCGGCTGAGCCAATGTTTCCGGAGTGGGACGTGCCTACTAATACAACGCGAATTTGATCTAGCATGATGTTGTTTTCGTCTCTTGCTCTGTCCATCTTGGATGGGATGGGCAGCGGTCTGTCAGATCTGCGCAGTTTATCACAGTGCAATCGATAATACTTCTCATCTAAGCCTGCGGCTGGCGTCATATTTAGCAGAGAGCACGCGCTTATTGACGGTTAAAAAATACCCACTTTCCTTTTGCTCTGGCTCTGTTATACTCCGCCCCGCTTTCGTTCTTTAACATCCGTTGGGAAAACCGTATGCATCCGATGCTAAACATCGCCGTCCGTGCTGCACGGAAGGCTGGCGATTTTATCGCTAAATCTGCAGAAAACAAAGACAACATCGAAACCGCACAAAAAGGCACTAATGACTTCGTCACTAATGTCGACAAAGCGGCGGAACAAATCATTATCGATATTATTAAAAAGTCATATCCGGACCACACCATCGTTGGCGAAGAGTCAGGCGTGGCGGAAGGCAAAGATAGCGATTATCAATGGATCATCGACCCACTGGATGGCACCACTAACTTCATTAACGACTTCCCGCATTTCTGCGTTTCCATTGCTGTGCGCATTAAAGGCCGTACAGAAATTGGTTGCGTTTACGATCCTATCCGCAATGAGCTATTTACCGCTCAACGTGGTTCTGGCGCACAACTCAATAACAAGCGTATCCGTACTGGCAGCGCCAAAGAGCTTGACGGCACCCTCTTAGCGACCGGCTTCCCGTTTAAAGCTAAACAGCACGCTGAAGGCTTTATCGCCGTTGTTGGGGCGTTGTTTGTCGATTGTGCTGACTTCCGTCGTACTGGATCGGCAGCGCTCGATCTTTGCTACGTTGCCGCGGGCCGTGTTGACGGCTTCTTTGAACTGGGCCTTAAGCCTTGGGATCTGGCTGCGGGTGAGTTAATTGCGCGCGAAGCGGGTGCCATTTGCACTGACTTTAACGGCGGTACCGACTATATGCGCTCTGGCAATATTGTCAGCGGTGGCGCACGTGTGGTGAAAGGTATGCTCGCCAAAGTGCGCGAACACGCGCCTGAGTCGATGAAAAAATAAAGACACCGATAAGATATTAATAAAAAGCGGCGCTCAATGAGCGCCGCTTTTTTATGCCTGAATTTTATGCCTGAAGATGACGCCTTGTAAACAATTCGCCACTTGGTCACTGCATAGCCCCACTCTAAGCGCAGGGCAAGCATGATTAAGGCATCGCGTCGAACTCTTCCCCTTCTTTTTCCACTTCAGGGATCAAGAGGTGCTCGCGCGCAATACCGAGTTTCAAGGCCAGCGCCGAAGCGACATAAATCGATGAGTATGTCCCGACGGTAATACCAATCAACAGTGCCATGGCAAACCCATGGATCATCGACCCACCCAAGGTAAAGAGCGAAATCACCACAAACAAGGTAGTGCCTGAAGTAATGGTTGTCCGACTTAGGGTTTGTGAAACAGACGCATTGATGATTTCGTCTGACTCACCTTTACGAAGTTTGCGGAAGTTCTCACGAATACGGTCAAACACCACAATGGTATCGTTAAGCGAGTAGCCCACGACTGTCAGCAAAGCAGCGACGATAGTGAGATCCACCTCCACGTCGAACAGAGAGAAAATCCCCAGCGTAATAATCACATCGTGAGCCAGCGCCATGACGGCACCGGAAGCTAGACGCCATTCGAAACGGAACGAGACATAGATCAGGATACAAACCAATGCAATGATGATTGCCAAGCCACCCGCTTCGGTCAGCTCGTCCCCGACATTGGGGCCGACAAACTCGATGCGGCGCATCTCGACGTTAGCACCGGTACCGGCTTTGATGGCATTCAGTACTTCATTACCGAGGTTTTCACCTTCCATGTCATCACGTGGACGCAGCCGAACCATCACGTCCGTGGCGCTACCAAAGTTTTGCACCACCGCATCGCCAAAGCCTTCAGCGGATAACGAATCACGGATTAGGGCAAGATCAGCCGGTTGTTCAAAACCGACTTCAATCAAGGTACCGCCGGTAAAATCGAGCCCCCAATTCAACCATTTGGTTGATAAGGTGACCACAGAGGCCGCAATCATGAAGATCGAGAACACGAAGGCCACTTTAGACCAACGCATAAAGTTGATCGACATGTCCGGTTTAAATATTTGAAACATGCTTGGGCTCCCTTAAATCGACAGTTTTTCGACGCGCTTGCCGCCATACACAAGATTTACCAGTGCACGCGTTCCCACGATAGCGGTAAACATGGAGGTCAAAATACCAATCGATAGTGTCACCGCGAAGCCTTTAATTGCGCCAGTACCCACAGCAAACAAGATAATCGCCGTAATCAGCGTGGTAATGTTAGCATCGGCAATGGTACTAAAGGCGTTGGAATAACCCCGATCAATCGCATGTTGTGGACTACGCCCTTCGTGCAGCTCTTCTCGAATACGTTCAAAAATAAGCACGTTAGCATCCACCGCCATCCCCACGGTTAAGACAATACCGGCAATGCCCGGTAGCGTCATGGTGGCGCCCGGAATAAGCGACATAATCCCAATAATCAAGATGATATTCGCGAACAAAGCACAGTTAGCAAACAAGCCGAAGCGGCGGTAATACACCAGTGTAAACAGCATGACTGCAACGAGGCCCCATAAACAGGCTTGTATACCCATATTGATGTTTTGCTGCCCCATGGATGGACCTATGGTGCGTTCTTCAACAATCGAAATGGGCGCAATCAACGCACCGGCACGTAGCAATAACGCAAGGTTGTGAGCTTCAGCTGCTGAGTCGATCCCGGTAATTCGGAAGTCACGGCCTAATGCCGATTGAATGGTCGCTTGGTTAATCACTTCTTCGTGTTTTTCCAAGATCACTTTGCCATTTTCGTCACGCTCACCACTGTCTTTGTACTCAGCAAACACCGTTGCCATCAGCTCGCCAATGTTACGCTTACTGAAGTCAGACATTTTGTCACCGCCCTCGCTGTCGAGCGAGATATTTACCTGTGGGCGACTGTACTCATCACGTGATGAACTGGCGTCTGTGATGTGTGAACCGGTTAAGATGACCCGCTTTTTCAATACTGCAGGACGCCCGTCACGCGAGCTCATTAGCTCACTACCGGGCGGAACACGCCCTGCCATCGCTGCAGATAAATCGGCATCTTGGTCGACTTCACGAAATTCCAAGGTCGCGGTCGCGCCGAGAATTTCTTTTGCTCGGGCCGTATCTTGCACACCTGGCAACTCAACCACGATGCGACTCGCACCTTGACGTTGGACCAAAGGCTCTGCGACCCCGAGCTCATTGACACGATTACGCAAAATAGTGATGTTTTGCGCCACCGCGTAGTTACGGATTTCTTTTAATCGCTCTTCTTTGTACACCGCGGTTAAGGTGCCGTCGTCTTCATCAATCGAGAAGTTCATATCCCGATAATTGTTCGACAGTAGCTCGAGCGCTTTATTGGTGTCTTCTGCGTTACGCAAGTTAACCATTACGCGCGTGTTATCTTCGACACGTAAACCACGATAGCGAATGCGCGCTTCACGTAAATCGGTACGAAAGCTGTCTTCTTGCTGGGTAATCAACTTTTCTAGCGCAGCGTCCATGTCCACTTCCATTAAGAAGTGTACCCCGCCACGTAAATCGAGTCCCAATTTCATTGGTGTTGCGCCAAGGGCGTCCAACCAAGAAGGGGTCGCTGGCGCCAGGTTTAATGCGACCACATAGTTATTGCTATCGAAGCGAGACATCAACGCATCACGAGCACTGATTTGCGATTCAGTGTCTTTAAAGCGGGCTAAGACAGTGCCGTCTTCGAGCGCGATAGATTGATAGGAGAGATCGTTGGATTCGAGGGTTTGTTTGATGGAGTCCAGCGCAGTCATATCTACCGAGGCGCCACGCGCCCCGGAAATTTGTACTGCTGGATCTTCACCGTATAAATTGGGAAGCGCATACACGATGCCAGTAATCAAGATTACCAGCAACATGATGTACTTCCACAAAGGATAACGGTTTAGCACAGCATGCATCCTTTATGGTTGCGAGAATTAGAGAGACTGGATAGTACCTTTGGGCAGTACTGCCGTCACGAAGTCTTTTTTAATGGTCACTTCGTTATTGTCGTTAAGAGCAATAACAATAAAGTCATTGTCTTCAGCAATTTGGATGATTTTACCCACCAAACCACCACCGGTCAGTACTTCGTCTCCTTTGCTCATGGATGCCATTAGGTTTTTATGCTCTTTAACACGCTTAGATTGCGGGCGATAAATCATAAAATAGAAAATAACCGCAAAGAGACCAAGCATAATAAAAAGCTGCATACCGCCACCTTGTGGGCCGGCTTCAGCCGCTGCGTGAGCTTGTGAGATAAACATTCAATCACGTCCTCGTTTTAGTTGTTGAATTCGAAATCAATCGAGCGGTGGCACTTCCTTGCCACGACGCGCGTAGAAATCCGCTACAAAGGCATCTAATCTACCTTCGTCAATCGCGTTACGCAAACCTTCCATGACGCGCTGATAATAACGCAAGTTATGGATAGTATTGAGTCGCGCACCGAGGATTTCATTACAACGGTCTAAGTGGTAAAGATAGGCACGGCTATAATGGCGGCAAGTGTAACAGTCACACTCAGGATCCAGAGGCGAGGTATCACTTTTATGTTTCGCATTACGGATCTTGATCACACCACCGGTAATAAATAGGTGACCATTTCGGGCATTTCGGGTCGGCATCACGCAATCGAACATATCAACGCCACGACGCACCCCTTCCACGAGGTCTTCCGGTTTACCCACTCCCATTAGATAACGGGGTTTGTCTTCCGGCAACTGCGGGCAGGTATGCTCCAAGATGCGATGCATATCTTCTTTTGGCTCACCGACGGCAAGTCCGCCAACGGCGTAACCATCAAAGCCAATCTCAGTTAGGCCTTCTACCGACACATCGCGTAAGTCTTCATATACACCACCTTGCACAATACCGAACAGCGCATTTTTGTTACCAAGTTTGTCAAAATGATTGCGACTACGCTTGGCCCAGCGCAGTGACATCTCCATCGACTTTTTCGCTTCAGCGTGCGTCGCAGGATACGGGGTACATTCATCAAAGATCATCACGATGTCTGAGCCAAGGTCGTATTGGATCTCCATGGATTTTTCCGCATCCATGAAAATCCGATCACCGTTAACCGGGTTACGAAAATGCACCCCTTCTTCAGTGATTTTACGGATATCTCCTAAGCTAAAAACTTGGAAGCCGCCAGAGTCGGTTAAAATAGGGCCATGCCACTGCATAAAGTCATGCAAATCCCCATGCAGTCGCATAACTTCTTGCCCCGGACGTAACCATAGGTGAAAGGTATTACCGAGTAAGATCTCAGCCCCGGTGCCTTTCACTTCTTCAGGGGTCATGCCTTTTACGGTGCCATAGGTCCCCACGGGCATAAATGCCGGGGTTTCGACCGTGCCGCGCTCAAAAATCAAACGGCCACGGCGGGCGCGTCCATCGGTTTTCTTTAGTTCGTATTCCACGAATCCTCCTCAGTGCCAGAGAAACAGTCTGGCGTGTGTCTTATGCTAACAAGGTTTACCCTGCCGCAAGCTTAGATCACACGAAGCCAGGCTTCGCGTGAACTTAATTAATCAGGTTGTTGCTGACGGGTTATAAACATGGCATCGCCATAGCTGAAAAAGCGATAGCGTTCTTCAACTGCCGCGCGATAAGCGGCCATGGTATGTTCGTAACCGGCAAAAGAACTCACCAGCATGATCAAGGTTGATTCCGGCAAGTGGAAGTTGGTGACAAGCACATCCACTAGCTGCCACTGGTAACCTGGATAGATAAAAATCTGGGTGTCATTAAAAAATGGCGCCAGTGATTCACCTTTTTGCTTCGCCGCTTGTGCTGCACTTTCCAATGACCGTACTGACGTGGTCCCCACCGCAATCACGCGTTTACCTTGTGCACGTGTTCGATTGACCGCATCGACCACCTCTTGAGGCACTTCAGCATACTCGGCATGCATGATGTGCTCTTCAATGTTGTCGACCCGAACCGGTTGGAATGTTCCGGCGCCCACATGCAAAGTAACAAAGGCAATATTGACGCCTTTTTCTTTGAGCGTTGCCATAATGGCATCATCAAAGTGTAATCCCGCCGTTGGCGCAGCCACCGCCCCAGGTTTTTGGTTATACACGGTTTGATAACGCTCTTTATCGCTTTCTTCATCAGGACGGTCGATATACGGCGGCAACGGCATATGGCCGATGTCGTTGAGTGTATCCACTACGCCTTTATCGCTGTTTAGCTGGATTTCGAACAGGGCGTCATGGCGTGCCACCATTTCTGCCAGGATCTGTCCGTCATCACCGAGGAATAATTCAGCACCGGGTTTTGGCGCTTTAGACGCGCGCACGTGGGCAAGGAAACGACGTTCGTCGAGCACACGCTCCACCAGCACCTCTATTTTTCCACCCGAGGCTTTGCGGCCATACACGCGTGCAGGGATCACACGTGTGTTGTTGAACACCATCAAATCCCCAGGTTCAACCAGTTCGAGGATATCTTTAAACTGACGATGCGCTACCTCACCGCTGGTGCCATCAAGTGACAATAAGCGACTTGCACTGCGATCCGGCTGTGGATAGCGCGCAATCAACTCATCAGGGAGTTCAAAGTGAAAATCGGATAATTGCATGACGTTTGCCTAGATAAAAAGCAGGCCGCTAGTATAGGTAGCCCACCGTGAATATCAAGCGAGCGAAGCAGGCAATCGTTTCAGTGCGCATTAATAGCATGGCGATATTTACGTTTGAAGCCTTTGGCGGATGATTAACTTTGGCGGATGATTAACTTTCGCGGATGATGTCCTTTTGCAGATTATTGCCTTTTGCGAATAATAGCCTTTTGCGAATAATAGCCTCGCGCAGATAATTGATGTGTATCACGTCCACCCCGTGCCAAGTGCACTACAGTTAAATTAATCCTGTGCACTGATAACAAGGAGGTGCCATGTTTACCGTTGATGATATGATGACTCGCCATCCACATACACTGAGTCCGGATCATACGCTTGATGATGCCCACCGCTTAATGCGCGCGGAACGCTTCCGTCACTTACCCATCGTCGATGATAATGAACGCTTGCTTGGGCTCGTTACCCAGCGCGATGTGCTTTCAGCCCAGGCATCGTCTTTAGGAAGAGCAACCAATGGCGATCATCAAATCCATACCCCACTCGCACAATTTACCGATAAGCAACTTGTCACCGTCTCGCCAGAGGCGTCGTTACGTGCCGCAGCATTATCAATGTTAGCGCGTAAAATAGGGTGTTTACCCGTGATTAGAAATCAACGCCTTGTTGGGATCATTACTGATAGTGACTTTGTCGCCATTGCGTCGACCTTGCTCGAAATTCAAGAAGAAAGCGAGCCGATGGAAGAAGGTGAATAAACAAAAGG
The DNA here is from genome assembly GCF_001996065.1 of Salinivibrio sp. MA351. Taxonomy (NCBI): domain Bacteria; kingdom Pseudomonadati; phylum Pseudomonadota; class Gammaproteobacteria; order Vibrionales; family Vibrionaceae; genus Salinivibrio; species Salinivibrio sp. MA351. Next base: position 116,306 of record NZ_MUFG01000004.1, read on the forward strand.
GAGTGTATCCACTCCCTTTCTGGCTTCATTTCCATGATAACGGTTTTAATTAAAACTGATCTTCTTCCGTTGAGCCCGTCAGTGCGGTTACCGAAGATTGACCGCCTTGGATAATATTAGTCATCTGGTCAAAATAGCCAGTACCGACCTCCTGCTGGTGAGCCACAAACGTGTAACCACGCTCCGCCGCAGAAAATTCAGGTCGCTGTACCTTCTCTACATAATGGCGCATTCCCTCACCTTGCGCATAAGCGTGGGCAAGATCGAACATGTTGTACCACATGTTGTGAATGCCCGCTAAGGTGATGAACTGATACTTGTAACCCATGTCGGACAGCGCTTGCTGGAAACGAGCGATGGTGTCGGCATCCAAGTTCTTTTCCCAGTTAAAGGATGGCGAGCAGTTATATGCCAATAATTGATCCGGATATTGCGCATGAATCGCCTCGGCAAATTGACGTGCTTCTTCCAGATCCGGTGTCGCGGTTTCACACCAAATCAAATCAGCATACGGTGCATAAGCGAGACCACGGGAAATCGCTTGTTCAATCCCTGGACGCACGCGATAAAAACCTTCTGCGGTGCGCTCACCTGCAATAAAGTCTTTATCATAAGGGTCGCAGTCTGAGGTAAGCAGATCAGCCGCATTAGCATCGGTACGAGCAATCACGAGCGTGTCAGTCCCTGCAACATCCGCCGCCAAACGCGCTGCAACCAGCTTTTGCACGGCTTCTTGGGTTGGCACCAATACCTTTCCACCCATGTGACCACACTTTTTCACTGACGCCAATTGATCTTCAAAGTGGACGCCTGCTGCGCCTGCCTCAATCATATTGCGCATCAACTCATAGGCGTTGAGTACACCACCAAAGCCAGCTTCGGCATCGGCAACAATAGGGAGAAAATAATCAGTCCCCTCTTCTGGGGTTCCACCTTTTGACCACTGTATTTGATCCGCGCGGCGAAAAGCATTGTTGATACGTTTAACAACCGAGGGGACTGAGTCAACTGGATACAGTGACTGGTCCGGATACATACTGGACGCTGTGTTATTGTCGGCTGCCACTTGCCAGCCTGACAAGTAAATAGCTTCAATGCCGGCTTTTGCTTGCTGCACAGCTTGGCCACCCGTTAACGCGCCCAAGCAGTTAACATAGCCTTTTTTCGCACTGCCGTTAACAAGGTCCCACAGCTTAGCTGCGCCGCGTTTAGCAATGGTATTCTCGGGGACAAAAGAGCCGCGCATACTGACCACTTCTTCAGCGGTGTACGTTCGCTTTACGTTTTTCCAGCGTGGATTTTCAGCCCAATCCTTTTCCAGTTGCGCGATTTGTTGTTGGCGAGTCAAAGTCATGTTCCATTCCTCTTTGTTAGCAGAGCCTTGTCAGCCCTTCGCTTTCATTCCATGTTGTTGTTTTGCTTCCATGCCCATTAAGGCAAATACTCGTACCCTGGTAAGGTTAAGAAGTTAACTAGCTCATCACTGGTTGTCAGCTCGGCCATTAACGTTGCCGCTTGGCGGTATCGCCCTTGAGCAAAACGTTCAGTGCCCAGTTCGTTTTCAAGCACAGCCATTTCTTCTTCGAGGTACTGCGTAAATAGCTCTTTGGTTACCACGTTGCCATTGCTGAGCGGCTTTTGATGCTTGATCCATTGCCAGATCGACGCACGCGAAATTTCGGCGGTCGCCGCATCTTCCATCAAGCCGTAAATCGGCACACAGCCATTACCCGAAATCCATGCCTCGATATATTGGACCGCAACCCGGATATTGTGGCGCATGCCCGCTTCGGTGCGTTCTCCATCGCAAGGCGCAAGCAAATCCGCCGCGGTAATTGGCGCATCTTGCTCACGAGAAACCGTTAGCTGATTCGGCTTATCGCCGAGCGCTTTATCAAAAATGGCTTTTGCCGTGTCTGCTAATCCGGGGTGGGCAATCCAGGTTCCATCATGGCCATTATTTGCCTCTAGCGTTTTATCTTTTTCGATTTTCTCGAGCACTTGTTGGTTTTCGGTTGGGTCTTTGCTCGGGATAAATGCCGCCATCCCTCCCATGGCCAATGCACCGCGCTTATGACAGGTTCTCACCAACAGTCGCGAGTAGGCATTGAGAAAAGGTTTGTCCATGGTGACCACCTGACGGTCAGGTAGCACCCGATCAGGATGATTACGAAGTGTTTTGATATAACTGAAAATATAATCCCAGCGACCGCAGTTCAGCGCGACGATGTGATCGCGTAAGTGATATAAAATCTCATCCATTTCAAACACGGCCGGTAGGGTTTCGATCAATACGGTTGCTTTGATCGTGCCTCGGCTTAGCCCAAATTCATCTTCTGCAAATGAAAACACATCGCTCCACCACGCCGCTTCTTGATAGGCTTGTAGTTTGGGCAAGTAGAAGTAAGGACCGGATCCTGTCTCAAGCAACCGACGATAGTTATGGAAAAAGTAGAGCGCGAAATCAAATAAAGCCCCAGGTAGCGGTTTACCTTGCCACATGACATGTTTTTCTGTCAGATGAAGGCCCCTAACCCGACAGATCAGGCGCGCGGGATCATCGTTAAGTTGATAACGCTTTCCTGTCTCTGGTTGTTCGTAGCTGATGGTGCCGTTGATAGCATCGCGCAAGTTGCGCTGCCCCTCGACCACTTGTGGCCAAGCTGGTGCGAACGAGTCTTCAAAGTCCGCCATAAACACTTTCACATTGGCGTTCAGGGCGTTGATCACCATTTTCCGATCCACTGGGCCAGTAATTTCTAGCCGTCGATCTTGTAAGTCTTTGGGGATGCCACGAATGGTCCAATCATCGTGGCGAATCGATTGCGTCTCAGGAAGGAAATCGGGCAGCTCTCCCGCATCAATACGCTGTTGGCGCTGCTCGCGAGTGGCCAGAAGCCCAGGTATACGATCCGCAAATCGATTAGCCAAACTGGCTAAAAAACACAAGGCATCATCGGTTAGGATTTCTGCCTGCGCTGGGGTAACGGTCTCGTTAATTACCAGTGATTCGCGTAAGGTTGAGCATGCTTCTGTCATATCGCCTCCCTGGCTGTCATTTGTAATCCAATCACAACAAAAGTTGTTTACGGACATCAAGTGGCATCTCACTCACTCAACGCCACGCTAGTTATCTTACGTTGACTCAACCTCGGATAAAAATCAACCTAACACCTCACACCTATCAATCAAAAACCAATAATAAACACTTAAAATCAGACATTTAAATAGTTTAGAGCATAAGCTCGAATATGCTTTTTTGAATGGATTAGCAGAATGATGTAACACTGCTACCAAGATCATGTTTTTGTCACTTAAGTGTAACCACTTACGTAATTAAGTTACAAAACAAGCCACTAGCAACTGAACAAAAAAGTTGTTTTTTTATTTAAAATCATAATATTAGCTGTAAAAATAAAAGCAGCACTCAGGCATGCTGCTTTTTTTCGTGATAATAATCCAACGTCGCTATCGCGGTTTTTATGACTCTCAAACAGAATATAAAACTAATTTTTTACCTTTAATGTAGAATTTATCACTGATTTTCGGTCAATATGTCTTTACCTGTTGGGGAAAGCAGTCCTGTCACCAGATCAGCGAGATTATTAAAGGTCTCTAATCGACTGGAAGATGGCCGCCATACCATGCCGATATCACGATAGGCTGCTTTTCCTGGTGGGGTTTCTAGATGCACATCTAAATTAGCAATTAAACCATGATCAATCGCCATTTGCGGTATAAAGGTCACACCATTGCCGTTGGCCACCATTTGCACCAAGGTATGTAAACTGGTCGCCATAAAAGGATTAATCTTCTGCGAGGCAGTCATCTGACAGGCAGAGACAGCATGGTCGGTGAGACAGTGTTCACGCTCTAATAAAAAGACAGACTCATCGGGGAGGGATTCATAATCAACGGGCAATGTAAGCTGTGCTGCTTGTTTGCCGCTCATGACCATTTTAAAGGGATCGCGGCCAACAATTCGACGCGTCATGGTGCCAATATCCATGGGGAGTGCAAGGATCAATATGTCCATTTCGCCATGTTTAAGCGCCGTGAGTAAATTGGCGGTAGTATCCTCGCGCAGCAGTAAATCTAAATTTGGATAGCGTTGATTGACTTGCTTGACCACATCACATAGTAAAAAAGGTGCAATGGTCGGAATACACCCTAAACGCACCTTACCATGCATGGGATCAGACTTAACTTGCGTTAGCTCCATAAGATCTTGGCTACGGGCGAGAATCTCCCGGCTTCGGCGTACCACCTCTTCACCCATGCCGGTGAGGACTAAGGTTTTATTGTCACGCTCAATCAGCTGTGCTCCAATCAACTCTTCTAGATTTTGAATCCCTGCGCTCAGTGTCGACTGGCTGACAAAGCATAATTTCGCCGCCTCACCAAAGTGACGCGTTTCTGACAGGGTAACCAGATAGTGTAGCTGCTTTAATGAAGGATATTTGTTCATAACGTCATATTTTAAACAATCGTATTTTCCGATTATAACAATCTATTAATTCCACTTTTTTCAATCTAACAAGTTAGCTATAGTTTGTCTCGCTTATATAGGAACCTGATTATCAGGACAACAATTAAATAGGAGCTGAGATATGGTACTCGTAGGTCGTCAAGCACCAGATTTTACTGCCGCTGCCGTACTAGGTAATGGCGAAATCGTTGATARCTTCAACCTGAAAGAGTTCACCAAAGGCAAAAAAGCAGTTGTCTTTTTCTACCCACTCGACTTCACTTTCGTGTGCCCATCAGAGCTGATCGCATTCGATAAGCGCCTGAGCGATTTCCAAGCTAAAGGTGTTGAGGTAATCGGTGTGTCTATCGACTCTCAGTTCTCACACAACGCATGGCGTAAGACAGCTATCGATGATGGCGGTATCGGCGCAGTGAAATACCCACTGGTTGCTGATGTGAAGCACGAAATTTGTAAAGCATACGATGTTGAACACCCAGAAGCGGGCGTTGCATTCCGTGGTTCATTCTTGATCGACGAAGACGGTGTTGTTCGCCATCAAGTCGTTAACGACCTGCCACTAGGCCGTAACATTGACGAGATGCTACGTATGGTTGATGCATTGAACTTCCACCAGAAAAATGGCGAAGTTTGTCCTGCACAGTGGGAAGAAGGTAAAGCAGGTATGGCTGAGTCACCTGAAGGTGTTGCCGCGTATCTGTCTGAGCACACTGACGACCTGTAATAAGGTTACGTGCCCCGCACTGAGCAATGTGCCCGCACTAAGCAATGTAACAGTATAATGAGGCCCGGTTAAACCGGGCCCTTTTTTATTGTCTCTCAACGCCTTCCTTCCCTCCCGTTTCTCTACATGTCACACCTTGTCTGATTTGTTCATGACGCTTGCTCTGGTCACGGTTATGCTAGACCGTTCAAACAAGGAGCACCTATGACCGTCACCGTCGAAGTATGTATTGATAGTATCCAATCTTTATCGATTGCTCAGCAAGCGGGCGCAGACCGTATCGAGCTTTGTGCTTCACTCAAGCTCGGTGGCCTCACGCCAAGTATGGGCACCCTGAATCAAGCGATGCAACAAGCTCGCGTGCCTATTTACGCGATTATACGTCCACGAGAAGGGGACTTTGTTTATAGCCATGATGAAGCTGAAGTGATGCTTAAAGATATTGCCACTGCCCGCAAAACTGGCTGTCATGGCGTGGTGATTGGCGCCTTACGCCCAGATGGGACAGTAGACTTAACGTTACTCGATGCCATGCTGGCCGAAGCCCGAGGTATGGGGGTGACGTTCCATCGGGCGTTTGATCATTGCACCGAGCCAATGGCAGCGTTAGACGCCCTCATCGCGCGACCTGCCGTGGAACGTATTCTGACCTCAGGTGGTGCCAACCATGCCGAGCAAGGCAAAGAAACACTAAAAGCCTGGGTCGATTACGTCCGTCATACGCCGCTTCGGATCATGCCAGGTGCCGGGATCACAGCGCATAATGCCGCAGAAATCATCGCTCATACCGGCGCACGAGATATCCACCTGTCCGCGCGTACCACACAAGCAAGCGCCGCCCACACTCATGCGATGGCGACGATGGGTGAAGGTGAAAAGATCGGTTACCCCATCACTGATCCCATGCAAGTCAGGGCGGTAAAGCAGGCAGTCGCTCGATTCAGTTAAATGCAATACGCCAGCCGCTCTCATCATACTGTGATTGACCAAACCTTTTTGTCGAGAAGCTTGTGTCCTAGAGATAAGGATATTGCATCTCACCGTTGAGTTTCCTAACTTGAAATGATGTTTTTCACAAAAGGAGTGCTGCTTTGTCGGATAAAAAGCCCCCTAAAATCAGTAAAAAACACTACGAAAAAAAATTGCTTGAGTTGCAAGCCGAGCTAGTCAAATTACAAGAGTGGGTAAAACACAAACAGCTGAAAGTCGTGGTGATCTTTGAAGGGCGAGATGCTGCCGGTAAAGGTGGGGTGATAAAACGGATTACCGAAAAACTCAACCCACGCGTGTGCCGTGTGGTTGCACTAGATAAACCGACGGAACGCGAGCGCACACAGTGGTATTTTCAACGCTATATCGAACACCTTCCAGCGAGCGGAGAGATAGTTTTATTCGACCGCAGTTGGTACAACCGAGCCGGCGTAGAACGTGTCATGGGGTTTTGTACCGAGGAAGAATATGAAGAGTTTTTCCGCACTTGCCCTGAATTTGAGCGAATGCTGATCCGCTCGGGGATTATTTTGCTCAAATACTGGTTTTCCGTCTCCGACGAAGAACAAGAAAAGCGTTTTGCCGAGCGAATAAACACGCCAATAAAACGCTGGAAATTTAGTCCCATGGATTTGGAGTCACGCAGCCGCTGGGTGCAATACAGTGAGGCGAAAGATCGCATGTTTGCTTATACCGACACCAAGGAAAGTCCATGGTGGGTAGTGGAGGCTGATAATAAAAAGCATGCGCGACTTAATTGTATCGCGCATCTTCTCACCCAGATCCCTTATCAAGAGATTGAATACCCAGACGTTATTCTTCCCGAGATCAGCAAAGAGGGCTATGTGCGCATGCCGCTTCATGACCAAAGTTTTGTCCCTGATAAGGTCAGTGAGTGGATCGATAACGACTAAACGCCTATTTGAGGAGCTTTTCGAGCTCCTCCTTTTGAATGTGACGAACATCTTTCCCTTTTACAAAATAGATGATGTACTCACAAATATTCTGGCAGCGATCGCCCACGCGCTCGATCGCACGCGCTGACCACATCACTTTTAGCACATTAGGGATAGAACGAGGATCTTCCATCATATAGGTCATCAACTGACGCAAAATTCCCTCATACTCACGATCGAGAGAATCGTCTTTACGGTAGACTTTCATGGCCGCATCAATATCCATCCGCGCAAACGCATCCAGTACGTCATGCAGCATTTTGGCAGCACGCTGACCCAATGCCTCTAGAGAAACCAAAAAAGGTTGCTGAGAATGACTGGCATTGTCCAATGCCATTTTCGCGATGCTATCAGCCACATCGCCAATACGCTCTAGATCCGTGATGGTTTTAATGATTGCCATCACCAGGCGCAGATCGCTTGCCGTCGGTTGGCGCTTAGCAATAATCCGTGTGCAGGCCTCGTCAATGGCGACTTCCATGCCATTGACTTTGTGATCTTCACGAATCACATGGCGCGCTAGCTCTTCATCTTGATTGTGCATGGCACGAAGAGCATCGGTGAGCTGACGCTCCACCAGCCCCCCCATCGCTAGGACGTGAGTGCGAATCGCTTCTAACTCAGCATTAAATTGGCCAGAAATATGGCGGCTAATATTGTAATTATCCAAGGCCTGCTCCTTATCCGTAGCGACCGGTGATGTAATCTTCCGTCTGTTTATTTTTTGGTGTGGTAAACAAGGTGTCAGTATCCGCGTACTCTACCAAGCGGCCCATATTAATAAAGGCAGTTTGGTCTGACACCCGTGCCGCCTGCTGCATATTATGGGTAACAATCACCACTGTGTATTGTTTTTTAAGATCGTTGATCAACTCTTCAATCGTCAGTGTTGAGATAGGATCCAGCGCCGAAGAGGGCTCATCCAGCAATAATACTTCTGGCTCAATCGCGATTGCTCGGGCGATCACCAACCGCTGCTGCTGTCCACTTGAAAGACCAAACGCATTATCGTTAAGACGATCTTTTACCTCACCCCACAGCGCCGCACCTCGCAGTGAACGCTCCACCGCATCATCTAAGGTTCGGGGATCATGAATGCCTTGCAGCCGCAATCCAAAAACGACATTTTCATAAACGGATTTCGGAAACGGATTAGGACGCTGAAATACCATACCGACTTGACGGCGTAACGCAGGCACATCAACTTCGCGGCGATAGATGTTTTGCCCATGTAAGGTGACTTCGCCCCGCACGCGACACCCATCCACCAAATCATTCATGCGGTTAATGCAACGCAGTAAGGTCGACTTCCCACACCCAGAAGGGCCAATAAACGCTGTGACCTTGCCCTTCGGGATACGCATACTGATATCAAACAGTGCTTGAGTCGCCCCGTAATAAAGATTCAAATCCCGAATAGCTAACGCCGTTTGCTCGTTCGGTAAGTTTCCCAAATCTAAGCTCGGCGTGGCGCCTATAGGCGGGTTTATCGAAAACATCGAGCAGGATCCTTATCGTTACAGTTCTAATGCGCGATATTTTTCACGCAAATAATGACGGATACCGATCGCGGATAAGTTCAGTGCCACGATCACAGACACGAGTAAAAACGACGTCGCATACACCAAAGGTCGCGCAGTCTCGATATGCGCACTTTGAAAGCCCACATCATAAATATGGTAGCCGAGATGCATAAACTTCCGTTCTAAGTGTAAGAAAGGAAAGTTGCCATCAACCGGCAGAGAAGGCGCCACTTTCACCACCCCAACCAACATTAAAGGCGCCACTTCACCGGCGGCACGGGCAACCGCTAAAATTAACCCCGTCATCATCGCCGGGCTTGCCATCGGTAAGACGACTCGCCATAGCATTTCAGACTGGGTCGCGCCCAAGGCAAAGGCACCATGACGGACGCTTGTAGGAATACGCGCTAGCCCTTCTTCTGTTGAGACTATCACGACCGGTAAGGTTAAGATCGCCAACGTTAACGCTGACCACAGAATACCTGGCGTACCAAACACCGGCGCGGGTTGCGCCGCTTGATAAAAGATATCGTCAATGGTGCCACCAATGAAGTAGACAAAAAAGCCTAAACCAAACACACCATAAACAATGGATGGCACCCCAGCGAGGTTAACTACCGCAATCCGAATCAACCGAGTGAACGCCGTTTTAGGCGCATATTCATGCAGATAAATCGCCGCGACCACGCCCAAAGGGGTAACAATTACTGCCATTAATAAGACCAGAAAAACGGTGCCAAAAATCGCCGGAAAAACCCCACCTGCGGCATTACTGTCACGCGGTGATTCAGATAGAAAAGCCGCCACTTGGTGCCCCCAAAATGTCAGCTTATCGACGCCGCTCATCGCGTTGGGGTACCAAATATTTAGCACATTCTCGAGCGGCAATGCGACCTCATCACCATGGCTATCTTCGACAACCAGTTGCCCTGTTTTCTGTTTATCCCGCAACTGTGCGAGCTTTTGCTCCAGTTGTTGATACTGAGTGAGCAACTGCGTGCGGCGGGATGCAATCTGCGATTGGGCGCGCTTGTCCAACGTCCCCTCAAGTTCGCGAGATTTTTCCTCTAATCGCAACTGTTCGAGCTGATAATTCACCCCTGACAGATGGACTTGTTCAATTTTATTGATTGCATCACGACGTGCCGCCAAATCCGCCAGTTGCTGACGCAGCGCAGAAATCACTAATCCATGACGTGTACCGCTTTGATCAATATACGCTGTTGGCTTGCCATAAAAGACACCGTTCTCGCTGCGCTCAATCATCGCCATCTCAATCGGCGTGTGTTGGCTTTTTATCTGAAACGCAAGTAACTGACGAAAGTCGAGCCCTTCTCGTTCACGGTTGCCAATTTTAACCACCAAGCGCTGATACGCGGATTGCCGGTATGCGGGTAAGCGAACACCGGCGTCTATAAGCTGAGTCGCATCAACCTCATCGGTTCGATAAATCTGGCCAACGACAGTTTCTACGCCCTGTTCCGTCTGTAACTCAAAACTGGTCACCGGTGTGGGCCAAAAATAGCCTAAGCCACGAACACCGAGCAAGAGTAAGACACCGAGAATGGCAATAAGACTGACGCTAACCATCCCTGCCGTCATCCAGACCCAAGGCGTGCCAGATTTTATCCATGGACGCATGCGCACTCTCATCTCAATTAAAGGTGACTGTATTTGTCGCGTAAACGCTGACGAACAAGTTCAGCCAACGTATTAAAGACAAAGGTGAAAACAAACAAAATAAACGCGGTTAAAAACAACACACGATAATGCGAGCTCCCCACTTCGGACTCTGGCATTTCGATCGCAATATTGGCCGACAAGGTCCGAAGCCCTTCGAGCAGGTTCCAATCCATAATCGGTGTATTCCCTGTGGCCATCAACACAATCATGGTTTCACCCACCGCGCGACCTAATCCCATCATCACCGCCGAGAATATCCCTGGGCTAGCGGTGAGCAACACAACCCGCATCAATGTTTGCCAATGCGTTGCCCCCAGTGCTAACGCACCTTGCTTTAGATGTGGCGGAACCGAAAAAATCGCATCTTCAGCAATCGAAAATATGGTGGGAACCACAGCAAAGCCCATCGCGATCCCAACCACTAAGGCATTACGTTGATCATAACCAATGCCTAGCTCGTAGGTAATGAATTGACGAGCATCGCCTCCCAGCCAAATCTGCTCAATCCAAGGCCCTAAAGACACGGCCATTGTCCCCACTAACAGCAACACCGGGATAATCACCAGTATTTGGGCATTATCCGGCAAGCGACGGCGAGCATAGCGGGGGATCATTCGCCAACAGGCGCTCAACCCCAGCAACACAAACGGGACCAGGATCAACAACATAAAGACGCTAGCAATATGTGCTTCAACCCAAGGGGCAAGCCATAAGCCGGCCAAAAAGCCAATGATCACCGTAGGTAATGCTTCAATCGTCTCAACCGTCGGTTTGACCCATCGCCTCAACCCTGATGACATAAAGTAAGCCGTATAAATAGCCGCACCAATGGCCATTGGCACCGCGAACAGTAAGGCAACCACGGCCACTTTTAGTGTGCCAAAGATCACCGGCACCACACTCAACTTTGCTTCAAAGCTATCGTCGGCCGATGTCGACTGCCACACATATTGCGGCGATGAGTATCCCTCGTACCACACTTTTTGCCATAAAGAATGGAGACTGACTTCAGGATGAGGATTATCCACCGCCAACCACTGCCACTGATTTTGTGTCACCGCCATCAAGGCGTTGGCGCGAGGAGCAAATGCCAGCGCCTCCGGGACCGAGGTAAACCGTTTATCAAAATGCCGCTGTTTTTCACTGGTCACATGTACCAAGCTCAGCTGCCCAGTATCATCCACGGTGGCCACGCTTTTACGATGTAACTCTGGCGCTATTATTTTTGCCCCAGCACCGGGCGAAAACGTACGCACGTTGGTCAATGACGGCTCACCACTTTTGAGGACATCAAACCATTGCGTCAAGTCACCATTTTGATGCTGCAATATTAACGAGCGTCCCCCCGCTAGCAGCGTCATATTAACCACCGAGCTATCGTTCACATGAGTGAGGTCTAGGCGTTCGCGCTTAATGGGCATGTCATTATTAACCTGCCAAACCGATAAAGTATGATGCTGACGGATAAATAACCGTTGTCCATCGCCCGACAATGCCAACTGATTGACTGGCGCGCTCAAAGGGAATGATGTTTTATGCTGGCCGCGGTAGATCATCAATTGATTATCGGCAGTCACAGCCGCCAACACAGGCGCTATCGGCTGGCCATGCAAGCTATCCGGTATCGCCAGGGCAATCTTATCCAGCGGCTGTCTATTCGCATCCACCGTTACGGGTCCACCAAACGCAGATATACGCGATAACTGCGGGATCACCGCATCACCGGCTTGGTCATCGTTGCCAAAGCGTAATTGCCAAACGCCCACTTCACCGGGAGCATTTTCCACTGCGATAAAAGGCGCCGTTGCTTGAGCCCAACTCATCGCAGGATCACTGAGGGTCGATAGCGCGCGTTGTAAGACAGTTTCAGCCTGCGGGAAAGTTGTCTTCTCTTGAGGCTGTTGGGGCTGTTGAGGCTGTTGAGGCATCGATGACTGACGAGGACGACGCGCTACCGTCAAGACGCCTGTCTCATCCAAGCTATAAACGAGTTGATTGCGATTATCAGCGCCAACAAACCGTGGCGCTCCAGGTGAAGAGACAGAAAAGCGTTCACTTAACGTCACACTGGCTTGATGAAATAGCGGAATCACGACAGTTAAAAGATAAAAAAATAGCAGCAACAAGGTCACTAATACCATCACACCACCAAAGCGCACTGCTTGACGCGTCAGTTTATCTTTTAAACGTCGCGCACGTTTGGTGTCAGAAAGTGATGGTGAGGAGTGGGTCATTTGCGCCTCTTATTTTAATCAAGCTCTTGATTGTATTTCATTACAATGACAATTTTGTGACAAATCGGCCCGCTATGATTATCCATATAAAAAAAGTGGATGATGGCTAATCATACTGCCGCTTGCGGGCTAACGCCTCGACACCGGGACGATGCGTTGCTGAGCGGTACGCAATAAATATGCAACAAACGGACTTTAGGCTGGCCCAAGTTGATATTGGGCACACTTTCGTGAGTTTACTGCCGTGAAGCATAGACAACACCTTGAACGACCTCAATAATTGTTTAAACAATCGTCTTAAGGATCACGCATGATGCATTTTGTTTTCACGTATCGACACACTGGATACGTTCCTACAAAGTGCAGCCAACATCAGCGTATTGTACAAAGCCCTTGAAAGGCTGTCTGACGCTTTAGCAGTCTTGCTTGACAGCCATCTTATTCAGTAGAACAGGATTTTCTCACACGCTATGACTTTAGACTCCCATCATGTCGACAAAGAACTGAGCTGGCTCTCCTTTAACGAGCGCGTACTGCAGGAAGCTGCGGACAAAAGCGTGCCGATTATCGAACGGGTTCGCTTTTTAGGTATTTTTTCATCCAATCTTGATGAATTTTATCAAGTACGATTTGCCGATGTGAAACGCCGTATCATTATTGATGAAGAGCGCGGAGTGGATAGTCACGCCAAGGAGTTACTCAGTAAAATTCAAGCGAAAGTGGTCAAGCTCAATCAAGATTTCGATCATCTATATAATGATATTTTGCTTGAGATGGCACGCCGCAATATCTTTTTGGTGAATGAGCGACAACTGTCGGAGCATCAAGCCCAATGGCTCAAACGCTATTTTCGTAGCAATATCTTGCCTTACATTACACCGATCATGCTCAATAAAGATGTCGATGTTTTAAGCTTTTTAAAAGACGCTTATTCCTATTTAGCGGTCGAGCTAAAAAAAGCCGGTGAAGAGCCAAAATATGCCTTAATTGAGATCCCAACCGACGATCTGGACCGGTTCGTCAAAGTGCCTGAGCCTAAAGGAAAGCGGCAGCGCAAAACCATTATCTTATTGGACAATATTATTCGACTCTGTGTTGATCAGATTTTCAGTGGTTTGTTCGATTACGATACCGTCGACGCTTATGCGATGAAAATGACGCGTGACGCCGAATACGATTTGACCAACGAAGTCGAACATAGCCTGCTCGAAAATATGTCAGAAAGCTTGGACCAACGCTTAACCGCCCTGCCTGTTCGGTTTGTGTATCAGCGTGATATGCCACCTGAAATGGTGAACAAACTCATCCAAGTTTTAAAGATTTCTGATTATGACAGTGTGCTACCCGGGGCGCGCTATCATAACTTTCGTGATTTTATCGGCTTTCCCAATGTGGGACGCCAGTATCTAGAAAACGCACCGCTTCCGCCTTTCGAGAGTGCCGATTTTCAATTGCAAAACAATGCGTTTCGGGCCATACGTGAACGCGACATACTGTTGTACTACCCCTATCATACCTTTCGGCATATGACCGAGCTGGTGCGACAAGCATCGTTTGACCCTAAAGTGCGTAGCATTCGGATCAACGTGTATCGCGTGGCAAAGAACTCGCGGATTATCAATTCAATGATTGATGCTGCCAATAACGGTAAGCGCGTCACTGTGGTGGTTGAACTTCAGGCACGATTTGATGAAGAGGCCAATATCGAGTGGTCACGGGTACTGACCGACGCAGGGGTCAAAGTGGTATTCGGCACGCCAGGGCTAAAAATTCACTCCAAGCTGTGCTTGATATCTCGCCGCGAAGATGGCGAACTTCGCGATTATGGCCATATTGGTACCGGAAACTTTCATGAAAAAACGGCACGAATCTATACTGACTTTGCGCTTTTTACCGCCGATCAACAACTCACCTCAGAGATCCGAAAAGTTTTCGACTTTATCGAGAACCCTTATCGCCCAGTAAAGTTTAACCACCTGATTGTGTCGCCGCGTAACTCACGCCGCCGAATGTGTAAATTGATCGAGCGCGAGATTGAACATGCGCGCGCAAAACGCAAAGCTGGCATTACGCTTAAAGTCAATAACCTCGTTGATAGAGGCTTAGTTAATCTCTTATACAAAGCCAGCAATGAAGGGGTCAAAATTCGAATTATTGTCCGCGGCATGTGCTCGCTCGTGCCGGGCGTAAAAGGGGTGAGTCAAAACATCAAGGCGATCAGTATTGTGGACCGCTTTCTCGAGCATCCACGTGTATTTGCCTTTGAAAATGGCGGTGAACGTGATATCTATATTTCATCTGCCGATTGGATGACCCGAAATATTGATAATCGTATTGAAGTGGGGGCACCCATTCGCGATCCAAGACTCAAAGATCGCATCATGGCAATCTTGGAAATTCAATTTGCCGATCGCGCCAAAGCACGAGTCATCGACAAAGCCATGTCTAACGCCTATGTTAAACGCGGTAACAAGAAAAAGATCCGCTCACAAGTCGAGATCTATGATTACCTCAAACACATAGAACGCCAAGCACTCAAACACGCGGAAAAGTTGCAACATGACACACCCCCAGTCAAAGGATAAACCGCGCGAGATTGCTGCGGTTGATCTCGGCTCCAACAGTTTCCACATGGTCGTCGCACGCGTCGTCGGTGAAGGGCTTCAAATCGTCAGCCGCCATAAACAGCGCGTTCGTCTGGCTGCGGGGCTAGACAGCCACCATTGTCTTAGCGATGAAGCGATTGATCGAGGCGTGGAATGTTTAGCCATGTTCGCTGAGCGCCTCAACGGTATTGACGTGGATAACATCCGCATTGCCGCGACCCACACGTTACGCCAATCTCGTAATATCGAGACGTTTATCCAGCGAGCGAATCAAGTTTTCCCTTACCCAATAGAAGTTATTTCGGGTGAGGAAGAAGCGCGTTTGATTTACATGGGCGTGTCACACACCCAACAAAATATCGGCCGCAAACTCGTCATCGATATTGGTGGCGGCAGCACAGAGTTAGTCATTGGTGATAACTTTGACCCCCTGCTGGTTAATAGTAAACGCATGGGCTGTGTGAGCTATAATGAACAGTTTTTCCCCAAAGGGGCCATTAGCTCAAAGCAATTTGCGGCCGCTCAGCTCGCCACTCGGCAAAAACTAGAGAGTCTCGCAAGCCAATATCGCCAAGCAGGCTGGCAAGTGGCTTTAGGGGCTTCAGGAACGGTGAAAGCGATTCGTGAGGTCATCATCGGCTTGGGTGACGACGATGGCATAATCACCCGCAAACGCCTGGATAGTTTGATTGAAACGCTACTGACATTTAAAACCAGTGAGAGCATCAATTTGCCAGGCTTATCAGCCGATAGGCAACCTGTGTTTGCTGCGGGTGTGGCTATCTTGTCGGGGATATTTGATGCGTTAGCCATCGAGTCACTGCGCTTTTCCGACGGGGCACTGCGTGAAGGTTTACTCTATGAGATGGAAGATCGTTTTCAGCGTACGGATATCCGCGGCCGCACCACAGATGACATGGCGGCTCGCTACAATATCGATCTGAGTCATGCTCGACGTGTACAGCAAACGGCGGCCCACTTTTATGCGCAAGCAGAACCGGATAAAGGCAGTAAAAAGTCCGAGCTCGCCGGATTGCTCAACTGGGCAGCACTGCTCCATGAAGTTGGCCTGAGCATTGGCTATCCGGGTTATCACAAACATTCAGCCTATATTTTACACCACACCAATTTGCCGGGTTTTAATCAAGAGCAGCAGACAGTGCTCGCGACATTGGCACGCTTTCACCGAAAGGCGCTAAAGCTCAGTGAGATGCCCAAGTTTACTTTGTTTAAGCCGAAACTGATTGAAACCCTAATTTGCGCATTACGCTTAGCCTGTGTGTTGCACTCCCAACGTAACGACCAGCCACTACCTGATATCGCACTGAATGTGGATAAAAAAGGAACATGGCAGCTCGATTTCCCTGCAAGGTGGCTCCAAGATAACCGCTTATTAGCCGCCGATCTTGAAGCCGAAAAACAATACTGGCAATCCGTAAACTGGGCGTTGACCTGTAACGACTAATCCAATCCCAGCGCCTGTCGCTGTGCGTGTACCGTTTCTGCCGGCAATGGAATATATCCTTGCTGGCTGACGGCTTTTTGTCCTTGCTTAGAGAGAATATATCGCATAAATGCGGCATCTAAAGGCGCAAGCGGTTGATGCGGCGCTTTGTTGATATATAAATAGAGATGTCGAGTAAGTGGGTACTTACCTTCTCGAATCGCCCTGTCACTAGGGATAACGGCTTTATCGCCATGACGAGAAATCGCAAGCATACGGGCGCCCGAGGCTTGATGACCGATCCCTGCATAACCGATAGCATGGAGTGAAGAAGCCACCGACTGTACCACCGACGCCGAACCGGGCTGCTCATTCACATCGGCACGAAAATCGCCACGACACAGGGCTGATTGCTTAAAATAACCATAGGTGCCAGAGACCGAATTTCGGCCAAACAACTGTAAATCACGATGCTGCCAGCGGCCGGTTAAGCCCAGCTGCCCCCAGGTTGTAATAGGGTCACTCGCACCGCACCACAGCGTTCTGGAAAAGAGCGCGTCAAGCTGTTGAAAACTGATAGTACGAAGTGGATTATCTTGATGGACATAGACGGCCATCGCGTCAATCGCAACTGGGACTGCGGTTGGGGGGTAACCGAACCGCGCTTGAAAGGCGTTTTCCTCACTGACACGCATCGCGCGGCTCATTGGCCCAAGTTGCGCAGTGCCCTCCACCAGCGCGGGCGCCGCCGATGCCGAGCCAGGGGTCTGCAACTGCACATTGACGCCCGGATGCAAGCGCTTAAATCCGCCTGTCCACGCCGCCATAAGATTACCGAGCGTATCAGAGCCCACAGAGCTTAAGTTGCCGGATATGCCGCTGGTACGTTGGTAATCCGGTAAAGGATGGGTTTGGCTTAACGCATCCAGACTCCATACGAGACAAACAAACAAGATAACGCGTTTTAACATGCGAGCCGCTCCGGCAACGTGAATGCAAACGTGCTACCTATCCCGACTTCGCTTTTAATATCCAGTTCAGCATCATGGTGGCTCAACGCGTGTTTAACTATCGCAAGCCCTAGCCCACTGCCACCGGTTTCTCGCGATCGCGCTTTGTCGACACGATAAAATCGCTCAGTCAATCGGTCTAAATGTTGTGGCGGAATGCCTTCACCACTGTCGATAACCTCTAAGCGCGGGCCTTTTTTCGAACGATACCAACGCACCTGGATCTCTGCCTGTGCGGGGGTGTGTTTCACCGCATTATAAACAAGGTTTGAGATCGCACTGCGCAGCTGATCATCATTGCCGCGGACTTTCAACGCCGTGTCGACGTCAAAGGTAAGTACATGCTCACTGTTACCACTTAATGCCTGAGCCTCTTTTTGCAGCACATCGAGCATCGCGGGAACATCAACATGATGATCGAGATCGGGCTTGGCTGCAGCTTCAATTTTAGACAGCGTAAGCAGTTGCTCAACCAAGGATTCCATCCGAGATAATTGCTCTGTCATCACACCATGCGCTTTTGGCCACATGGGTCCAACAAGCATATCCGGATCTTCCGTCATTTCTAAGTAACCACGCAATACCGTCATTGGTGTGCGCAGCTCGTGCGAAACGTTGGCGAAAAAGTTACGTCGCATACCTTCCAGTTGCTTTAACTGCGTGATATCACGCACCACCATCAAATATTCGCCTTCCGCGTAGGGCATGGTCCGAAATTCAAGTGTGCGAGCGCTATTCAGATGAGAGCGCATTTCCAGCGCCATATCGTAATTGGCATTGGCGATATAACTGACAAATTCCGGTGCGCGGATCAAGTTACTAATATGCTGGCCGTTATCATCCGGCATGCGCAAGCCAAGTAGCTCCTGAGCAAGTTTGTTACACCAGACAATGGCGCCATCGCGCTCAAATACCACCACCGCATCGGGCAAAGACTCCGCGCCATTACGAAAACGGCGAATTAAGTTAGCAAGCTCTTTGCGACGCCGGCGGTTACGCTTTTGTAAGCGATAAATACCGTTAAATAAAGGCTCCCACGATCCCGTACCGGATGGAGGCGTTAAGCTCTTGTCTTTCCATAACCAGTCAGACAGCTTTATTTGCTGGTGCAAGTGCCACAATAGCATCGCTACGGTGGCGCCGAGTAATAACCAAGGTAGGCCGCCAAACAATCCACCCACTACGAGCCAAGGTAAATAAAAAAAAGCCAGCTCCCAGGCTAGCTTCTTCCAAGACAGTCGTTCGACCATTATATCTCCATATCGCCTCACCCCTTTAAAGGGATGTTCTAGCTACGTGTTGAGAAGCGATACCCCGCCCCACGTACGGTTTGTACTAACTTAGCATGTCCACCCGCCTCTAACACCTTTCTCAGGCGACGAATATGCACATCAACCGTTCTATCTTCAACGTAAACATTGGTGCCCCAAACATTGTTAAGCAGCTGTTCACGGCTATAGACACGCTCTTGGTGAGTCATAAAAAAATGTAGAAGTTTGAACTCGGTTGGCCCCATATCAAGGGGATCATCATTCGCTGTAACACGGTGTGAAACCGGGTCGAGTTTTAAACCTTGCACTTCAATCACATCTTCCAACGTAGTCGGTGAGACACGCCGCATGACCGCTTTCAGTCGTGCGATTAACTCTTTCGGTGAGAAAGGCTTGGTGATGTAATCATCGGCACCCACTTCAAGGCCTCGAACTTTATCTTCTTCTTCGCCCCGAGCGGTCAGCATCACCACTGGGATTTGGCGCGTAAGCTCTTCACGCTTCAAATGTTTAATCAAGTTGAGTCCAGATCCACCAGGTAACATCCAATCCATGAGGATCATTTCTGGGTAAGGCTCGCATATTTGCGCCAGCGCTGAGTCGTAGTCTTCTGCCTCAACCGTTTGATAGCCTTTTTGCTCTAAGACAAAACAAAGCATCTCGCGAATGGGGGCTTCGTCTTCAACAACGAGAATCCGTCTAACCATGATAATTACCTAGTGTTATCATTTAACTGGCGCCATTATGTGCATTTATTATGACATTTTTGTGACCCGGCGCGAGCAAATTTCGCGTTGTGTGAACAGGCTGTGACCTAGCCAACACCTTGCTGTGTGACTAGGACGCGGCTAGCGCCTCCACCTTGACTATCGACGCGCACTTGCGCACCGATGCGCTCAACCAGTGTGCCTACATGGGAAATGACCCCAATTTGCCGCCCGTCGGCTTGCAAGGTGTCTAAACAGGCCAACGCCATTTCCAGGCTTTCCGGATCCAGTGTGCCAAAGCCCTCGTCTATGAATAAGGAGCCAAGTTGACGTGTATCCGCTGCTAATGATGCCAGCGCAAGCGCCAGTGACAAAGAGACCAGAAAGCTTTCACCGCCAGATAAGGACTCAACACTGCGTACTTCATCGCCCATATCATGATCAACGACTTGCAACGCCAGTAAGCTATCGGGCACGGTTTGTAACGCATAACGAGGCGATAATGAGGCCAAATGCTCATTGGCAATCTCGACCAGCTGCGCCAGCGTCAGCGATTGTGCGAGATTACGGAATTTAGCTCCGCTGGCCGAGCCAATTAAATCGGCCAGTTTTAACCACTGCTCCGTTTGGCTACGCTGCGCGTCAATTTTCTCGGTCAGCGATCCGGCCTGCTGTTTGGCTTTCTCTGATTCGGTTAATTGGTGACGCAAGGTAAACAGCTGCTGCTCGGCGTCTTCTAACGCGTGTTGCCAGGCATCGTGCTGGGCGGTCAACGCGGCATCATCATCCGGTAGCTGCTGATCATCAAACCACACTTGCGCCGCGGCAATCGCCTGCTGGCAATGGGTTAATTGTTGCTGACGTTCGTCTAAGCGCGTGTTAGCTTCTTGGTAAGCCGCTTCTACTTCACTGATCGCTTCCCGCTCACTGGCTCGCCAGGTTTCAGAGTAAGATAAAGCTTGGAGGATGTCGTATTGATGCATGGCTAGTGTCGGTTGCCATTGGATCCAACGTCGAACACTGGCGCGATACTGTTGCGCAGCCTCTTGCTGTTGTTGGCGCAAGGTTTGCTGACGTGCCTGTACCCCTGCCCGCTTTTCACTGGCTTGGCTATAGGCTTGCTCAGCCTGCGTACGTTTAGTCTTTTGCGCCTCAATTGCTGATTTATACGCCTGTTCAAGCGCCGCCAAGTCCGGATCGGGGATCAACGCCTGACGCGCCGCGCTGCGCTGTTGATGCGCTTGCGCCAGATTCACTAATTGTGCTTGCCGTGCCTGCGTATCCTCTGACAGACTCTGACACTGCTGGGTTAATGACGCTAACTCGGTCTCTATCTGTTGTTTTTGCGTGGCAAGCGATGTTTTTTCGTCCTGCAGCGCACGATAGCCCTGAATTTTTTGCTCCATCTGGCGGATATAACGTGCGGCGCCCACCTGTTGCAGGCTTGTGAGCCACTGTCCGGCACCGAGTTGCTGATCAAGCGCTTGGCTCACGCGCGTCAGCTGTTCGTGTTGTTGCTGCCACTGTTCATCAATGGCGTTCAGCCGGGTCTCACACTCAGTCAATGACTGATCCAGTTGATGTCGGCGCGCAACAAGCTGTTCTCGTGCGTGTTGTAAATCACTCAACGCGGCATCCATTTGCTGAATTTGCGCTAACTGGTGTTGACGTGCAGTGATCGCCTGATAACAAGCGTGATAGTCGCTGTCGGTTTGTTTTGCGTGCACCTCTATCTCGCTCAACGTCTCATCGAGGGGTTGTTCAGGCGCCAACTGCCACCCAAGCGCTACCATTGCGTCGCGTAGCCCGCGCTCATACTGCTGCCGCTCAGCCTGCCACACCAAGCCCTGCTCACGTAGTTCGGCACAGGCATGCTGGCTGTGTTGATGCTGTTTTTGCCAGTAATAGTATTCGGCGTTATGTTGATTATAAGAGGCTTGCAACGCATCGACACGCGACTGTTGCTGCGCGATCATGCCTTCAATTGCCGGTGCGTGATGCAAGTAAGGATGCTCAGTTGCCCCACATAACGGACACGGATCGCCCTCTTTCAGCGCTTGACGAAGATCGTCTAACTCGACAACAGCCATTGCTTGTTGCAAGCTATGTTGCGCTTCATCAACCTGGGCCTGTTCACGGGTCAGCGTCTCTTTAAGTCGGTCTAAATGCGTTTGGCTGTCGCGATAAATCGCTTCATGCTTTTCAAACTCTACATGGTTATGCTGGCAGCGTTCTTGCCAATATTGCCAATTTTGCGCCTCATGGAGCAGTGACTCTTGTTGCCGTTTTTGATGCTGAAGCTTGGCATAACGTGCTTGGTCGGCTTCTTGTGCCGCGAACAAGGCTTCAGGGTTTGCCGCCTGACGCTTGGTTTTCAATTGCACGCTGCTGTCATCGACCTGCGCAATATCTTGGTCAATTTTCTCTCGTTGTGGTGCCCACAGCTGACGTTGGCGGTAACGCGTTTGATATTCTTCTTGTAACGCGGTCAGGGTATCTTGGCAGTCTAAGTATTGGCGAAGATTGTCGAATACTGGCTGATAATGCTCAGCAATATGCGAAAAGTCCCCGTAACGCGCAATCTCCTGCTCTAATGTGTGCGCTCGCTGCGTCTGTTGTTGAGATTTTTCACGCGTTTGCGTGAGTGTTTGCTGGGCATGCCGGTACTTTTGCTGTTGTGCATTCAGCGCCATATTTTGCTCATGCATTTGGCTGTCTAATCCTGCCAACTGCGTATCTAGCTGCTGCGCCTCACGTATTTTAGGTTCGATATCAGCCCAAGCTTGCTCCGCTTCCGTGACCCCTCGGTTAGCGTCTTGCCAGTGCGCGGCTTGCACCTCATAATCGTCGGCTATCGCTCGCTCTTCGCGCGCCAAGTGAATAAGATCCTGCGTTAATGCCTGCTGCTGCCATTGACGTGTTTGCACAGCCTGCCAATCGTCTCTGGCCACTTGCACGCGCGCAATGTCATCCAGTTTTTGCCGCCGCGCCGCCACCCCTTTTCGCGCGTCACTGGCTTCATCCAAGGCTTTTTGGGCAGCGGCGAGCCCTTGTTCCGCCTGCGCCAAATGCGTGTGCTGCTGGCGATAATCATTCAGTTTTTTTAATTGCCGTTGCTGCGTTTGAATCTGCTGCTGACACGTTTGTTGCGCTTGGTGCAGTTGTTGCTCTTCGTCATCACTGAGTATGTTAATATCCCCAAGCTGTTGGGTGAGCTGATCCAGCGCGTTTTTTTCTTCACGCGCACGCTCATGCGCCATTTGCGACAAACGGCTGTAGATTTCCGTGCCTGTCATACGTTCAAGCAACGCCGCTCTGTCATCTGCCGAGGCTTTTAGAAACGCAGCAAAATCCCCCTGCGGTAACATTACCGCACGGCGGAATTGCTCATAACTGAGCCCCACTAGACGCTCTATCTCGCTCAGCACTTCTTGTTTTTTGCCCGCAATACGCTGGTCTGTGGTCAGGTTTTGTAACCAGTGCTCACTGGCTTGGATCCGACCGTCTGCTTTTCCTCGCGCGCGACGCACCGACCAATGTGCACGCCAGCGGCTGCCATCATGAGCAAGAAAGTCGACTTCGGCATAACCTTCGCCTTTGCCTCGAGACAAAATACTCCGAACGTCATTGGCTTTAACTCGGGTTGCCGGGTCGCCCAAACCAATATCGGCATCGTGTTTTTTATTGGATTGAAAACGCGGGATCTTATCGTAGAGCGCCAAACAAATCGCATCCAAAAGCGTCGATTTTCCTGCGCCCGTTTTCCCCGTGATGGCAAACAAACCGCTATCACCGAGTGGGCCTTGGGAGAAGTCCAACGCAAACGGGTATTGAATACTGGCTAAATTCTCGCCACGCAATGCCAGAATTTTCATTATTTATTGGTCCTCGTCCTGTTCCAATTGCTCCAATAAGTGAGAAAACGTCGCCGATAACGCCTCATCCGGTTCACCTTGGTATTTTTGCTGCCAGCCATGACGCAATACCTGAAACGGTTCTACGTCGGAAAGGTGTTGCTGGCGAAAGCCCGTATCTTGAGACGTCTCACGATAATGCGGCGTAATCTTTGCCAGACGCACAGGTTTGTCCTCAAGCACGGCTAAAATCTTCTCGCGTAACATCGGCTGTGGTTTATCTAACAGCACAGGCACATCGAGTAAGGGCTGCTGAGCGAGCGGCAAATCTTGCGGCACCAACGCTGCCAAGCTCGCTAACACAGTGTCAAGTGGCGAAGCTTTTTCTGGCACCCGCCAGAGATCCACGGCACGCGGGACAATGTGAGGCGTCACACTCTGCAGTTGGTTACCTTCTAATGTAACGGCCAACACTTGATGCCGATAATGGCGCTCTGACAGTGATAGGGGAAGCGGTGAGCCGCAATAACGAATCCGTGTTTGTTTGGCGACTTGCTGAGCTAAATGCAAATGCCCAAGCGCGACATAGGCCACATCGTCACTGAAAATATCAGCGGGCAGCGCATGCTGATTACCACCTAGAATACGCCGCTCTGACATCTCAGATAATTCACCACTGGCCATATATACATGCCCCATCGCGATCAATGCTTGCATCCCTTTGCACTTAGCGCGCGCCGCTTGTTCGGTTTGCTGATAAACCTGCCTAACCCCTTCGATGAGACGATCATCCTCTTCTCCCAACCCTTCAGTACGCAAATCACCACTGCGTAAAAAAGGCACCGCGAGTATCCATGCTGCCGTCTCGCCACTGTTATCAGTGATCGGTACCATCATACGCTCGGTGTCTAAACGCCCATCATTATCGCGGGCAATGGCACCAATTAAGTGTAAATCAAAGGCTTTTAGAAGCTCATGTGGGGCGTCGAGTTTGCTAGGTGAATCATGATTTCCCCCGGTGATCACCACATTTAAATGGGGCAACGCTTTTGCTATATCGGCTAAAAAGCGATACAACATCCGCCATGCGCTTGCCGGTGGATTCGCCGTATCAAACACATCACCGGCCACTAACAATGCATCGGCTTGCTCATCAATGAGACATTGCTTGAGCCAATCGAGAAAGACTTGATGTTCATATTGACGATCGTAACCGTGAAGCTGATGACCAAGGTGCCAGTCGGAGGTATGAATGATTTTTAACACAGCTGGGGTAATCCATTTTATTTGAGCGTTCGGCAAGTGCATCTCGCACAACACGCGAGTAGGGTTAAATTCTACGCTAATTGCAGCGACATTCGAGAGTGAATGCAATACCATGTTGCCTTTCTCACAACAGGATGGATAAAGCCTCGCCATGATTTGGTTTAAGAATTTACTCGTCTATCGTCTCACCCGTGATATTCCTCTCGATCCCGCTCAGTTGGAAAGCCAGCTGAAAGAATTCGATTTTACCCCGTGTGGCAGCCAAGACATGCAAAAATTTGGCTGGGATCATGCGTTGGGTAAACACGGCGATATGCTCACCCATATCAGCGGTAACAATATTCTGATCCGCGCTCGCAAAGAAGAAAAGCTCTTACCTGCCTCGGTCATTAAAGATGCCTTGGAAGAAAAAGTGGACGCTATGGAGCAAGCGCAGGGTCAACGCTTGAAAAAGCGCGAGAAAGACAGCTTAAAAGACGATGTGGTCATGGAACTATTACCACGCGCGTTTACTCGCCAAAGCCAGATGTGTGCGCTGATTATGGCCGATAAAGGCTTGATCCTCGTTGATGCGGCAAGCATTAAAAAAGGGGAAGAGCTGCTCGCCCTATTACGTAAATCGATTGGCAGTTTGCCCGTGGTGCCGGTTGAAACGGAAACACCAACCGAGCAAGCGATGACAGAATGGGTCAAGCAAGGCCAAGCCCCACAAGGCTTCCACCTCGGTGATGAGGCCGAGCTTAAAGCGCTACTCGAAGAAGGTGGGGTAATCAAATGTAAGCAGCAAGATCTCACCAGTGATGAGATCCAAGCGCACCTTGAGGCAGACAAACAAGTCACTAAGTTATCGATGGATTGGCAAGAGCAAGTTCACTTCGTTCTTGGCGACGACCTTAGCCTAAAGCGGCTCAAATTCTCAGAGGAAATCCGCGATCAAAACGCCGATATTGACCGCGAAGATATCGCTGCTCGCCTTGATGCAGATTTATCACTCATGTGTGGTGAGCTCGACACCTTACTCGATGGCATATTTACCGCGCTAGGCGGACTGAAAACCGACTAATCCTTTACCGCATTAACCCTTACAAAGATTAGGTAAATTCGGCTGGTAGTGTGGGCAATGTCACAGTAAAATGGCGCCCACACTCACCTTCAACGTGAAGGTGCCTGACTTACACTCAGACTCAAGCTTGGAATTATGTTGACGCCAGAATTACTCTCTCCCGCCGGTAGCCTAAAGAACATGCGCTACGCGTTTGCCTACGGGGCTGACGCTGTTTACGCCGGTCAACCACGCTATAGCCTGCGTGTGCGCAACAATGAATTTAACCACGACAACCTAAAAATTGGGATCGACGAAGCCCATGCGCAGGGAAAAAGATTCTACGTGGTTTGCAACATTCAGCCGCACAACGCAAAGCTTAAAACCTTTATTCGTGATCTTAAACCTATCATTGATATGGGTCCGGATGCGCTGATCATGTCGGATCCTGGCCTTATCATGATGGTCCGCGAACATTTTCCTGATATGCCGATTCATCTTTCCGTGCAAGCTAATGCGATTAACTGGGCCACGGTTAAGTTTTGGCAACAACAAGGCATTGAGCGTGTGATCTTATCGCGTGAATTATCACTGGAAGAGATCGAAGACATCCGCCAACACTGCCCTGAAATGGAGCTTGAGGTGTTTGTTCACGGTGCGCTCTGTATGGCGTATTCTGGTCGTTGTTTGCTATCAGGCTATATTAATAAGCGCGATCCAAACCAAGGTACCTGCACCAATGCTTGCCGCTGGGACTACAAAGTCCATCAAGGCAAAGAAGACGATGCTGGCCAGGTGGTACAAGTTCAAGAAGTGACTCCCACACTTGGTAAAGGCGAGCCGGTTGATGACGTAGTATTGCTCGAAGAAGGTGGACGTCCCGGTGAGTTAATGGCGGCATACGAAGATGAGCACGGCACCTACATCATGAACTCAAAAGACTTGCGCGCCATTCAGCACGTTGAACGGCTTACGCAAATGGGCGTTCATTCGCTCAAAATCGAAGGCCGTACTAAGTCGTTCTATTACTGCGCACGCACAGCACAGGTGTATCGCCAAGCCATTGATGATGCCGTGGCCGGTAAACCATTCGATGAGAGCCTGATGAATACCCTCGAGAACCTTGCACACCGAGGCTATACCGAAGGCTTTTTGCGCCGTCATACCCACGATAGCTATCAAAACTACGACTATGGTTACTCGATTTCTGAGCAGCAGCAATTTGTCGGCGAATTCACTGGCAAGCGTCGAGGCGATCTGGCCGAAGTGGAAGTGAAGAATAAATTTATGCTCGGTGACAGCATGGAGCTAATGACGCCACGCGGCAATGTGCATTTCACCTTAGAGGCGATGGAAAACCGCAAATCAGAAGCGATCGACGATGCCAAAGGCAGCGGCCATTTCGTGTTTATTCCCGTGCCCGCTGATATGGATCTAGAGTACGCGCTACTGATGCGTAACCTACAATCAGGCCAAGATACGCGTAACCCATCGGGTAAGTAATATGGCACTACTCATCACCGATAAATGCATAAACTGCGACATGTGTGAATATGTGATTTTTATTGCTATATAACAATCACTTATTAATTTGTGTTACTCGGCGTGTACCACTTTGCGCCGCGTAACACAAAATAAGGGGGTAATTTCCTGCTTCACAATCACCGCTAAAGCAAAGCTCCCCAGTCAGTTGCTCCCTTAGACACTAACCTAAATTCTTTAAGTTTCAGTAGAGCATCTACCGATTTAATAAGAAAGCCTAACGCTGGATAAAATTCATTGCTTACCGACACACTGCAAGACGTAGGCATTTCTCGGACGCCTGACGTATCGAACCACGTTCTCTCTAAAACCTGTTCGTTTTTACCTTCAGCTTCTGGCACATAAACAGCCACTGACTCAATAAGCAATTCATGATCCTGTAAAAACGTGATGGAAGTGCGTATATCAATGCGCTTGCCGAAAGCCTCTAGCTGCATGCTCGATGGGTGTCTGTATAGGGCATTACGACGGTGATACTCTGTTCATCTAGCGCCGTTGTGTTTGGCTTTGAGTAAAATGCATCGACCACACTGATGATTTTTTTATAGTCACGCTGAGCTGTTTTGTACCGCATTGAGCGTTCGGGAATATAAGACATAACCTTGCTCCTTTTGATGTTGAATAGTGATAATTGCGTGTACAAGGCCAGCCTATCGCTACCTTATCCCTAACGTCGTTATAGTGATCGCTTTTCTCACACCGAAGCGCTATCAACAAAAAACACAGTAATTTTATTGTGAGAGGTATGGAGCAACAATGTGCATCAAAAATTGCAGGATGCGGGCTTAACGCGTAGATTTTGTAATAGCTTCAAAGATAATAGAAGGGAATATATCATGGATCCAATCACTAACTTAGTTGTTCGTGATTATGAAAGGTTTAGGTTGCAGACAGCCCAGTATAATCACGGAGGCTTGTATACTGATGGTGAAAACTTCTACGCTCTTATCGGTGATGCCGCTGATACCCGCGAATCTCCCGATTCTTTAATCGACACCTATAATCATTACAGAACCGTAACAGTCCCTCCTGCAATTATTATCTCTGAATTAAATGAATCCTTAGAAAAAATCCCTACCAGAGGCCAGCTTGAAATAATAAACCATAAAGGTGAGTCATTTTTATATGACGAGGTAACAAACTATTTAAACCGTTACGTACCTAAGAAATACCAACCTTTCCATTTCGACTATTCATTCGCAACCCAAGAGTTCGAGTTGATAACAAGAACCCCTCTTAGTTTGGAAGATAAAGAGGAAATAGAGCTAACCCTTTCCTCGATTGGTTTTGATGGATATAAGTATATTTTCTCTCATAATGAAACCATACCAGACTACCCTGGCAAAACTACACTCCAACCGAACAGAAAAGATAATTTAATTTTATCCGCAAGCAGCTTCATCAAGAAACAATTTACCAAGCCTATGCTCGAGCTTTATGAAGAAGATGAAGAGTTCTGGTTAGAGAATAGACATAGTGTGTTCACTGGTGATAATAATTTAAAAAGGGAAGACTATCTACCAGAGTCTTTTTTAGGCAGTGAGACTAGATGCTTCATTGATGCTTCAGTGTTTCCTAGAGATAATTTGCGAATATATCTATCTCTATATGAAATAGTTATTATAGCACTACCGTTTAACATGGAGCCAGAGCAATTTTATACGATGTTACGCATAGAAGCTTTTGAGTTCAAAGAATTAATAAAAAGAAAAAGACTTCTATTCGTAATTCCACAGAACCTATCTAGATATAGTCAAAGGCTTCTACTAGAGATAATAAACACTCGGCCCGAATCAGTGATTTTTTCAAGGAGATTAACAGCGGCATCACTGGAAAAAATCCAAGAGAAATCACAACTATTAGGTAAGACTTTTTCCAGTGATGAACAATACCAATTTCTTCATTTGTGCTATAAAAGCAAAAACAGGTGGCTAGAGATTATCGCCAACAGTCTTGCCAAGCAATGGGAGGTAGGCCCTCAATTAATAGAAAGAGATGGTGCTGTATCCGTTTATTATATGGGCGCATCTACCCTAGCTGTTAACACCTTAAAAGAGAGAGAAAAGGACTTTACACTGGAACTTAGCTCTGCAGCCATCAGCCTTGAGTACTCCTTGGGCTTAGGCGCACACCATCTACCTTTCGACCAGCCTGAATACTCCGAAATAAAGGCATGCGAGATAATTAGTAACTTTTATAATGGCTTTAATGCTAAAAAAAACTTTTTTTGCGTGAATCAAAGATAGAAGGCTTGGTTGATGGAATATTCACAATCAATAATGACATGGGCATTTTAGAATTGGATGACGTTATTTCTGAGATAAACATGAGGGATATTCCTAAAATAGCAAGAAACTACGCCAACCTTAAAAAAAGCGAAAGATATGAAAGAATTTATGTTTTAAACAAAGAAATACGAAGAGTGGAGAGCAATAGCAATTATCTTTCTAAGATTAACCTTCTTGGTTATGCTCTACCTCCAACGCTCGAGTTGATGGGGGTTCAAGGCGCTGCTTACTACTCTCTTGCCGGTTTTCTCTTGAACGCATTACCTCTATACGCAAAAAAAAGATTTATGAATAATAAAATATATCAGTCCATCTCTGCAGCACCCCATAGAGTTTCTCGAGATACAATAATAATTAGAAATGTCAGAAATGCAGTTTCAAGAATAAAATGATTGATTGGCTCTGAACTGCATGTAAAGCCGAAATGAAAGCATAGTTGCACTCCTGCAAGTCTTTCATACACTGAAAGCTCACTGGCAAAATCCAGTGGCAGGATTGGTCCCCCGTGAACTAGAGCTAGGTCTCATTGCACAAAGGATGTATAAAAACATCCAGCTTTCATGCTGGTTTTTTTATGCATGTAGTTCAGCACATCAGAATTATGGTGGGCTGGTTGAGGCAGCTTCGGCTGGCCGTTTACAAGGTAGCGGTATGACCAACCTCGATCAGTTCACCACCCAATGATTGGTCACATTGAGTGGTGAGTTATACAAATCACTACCTTGTGGAGGCAATCATGCCTAA
This sequence comes from Salinivibrio sp. MA351, assembly GCF_001996065.1. Lineage (NCBI taxonomy): Bacteria > Pseudomonadati > Pseudomonadota > Gammaproteobacteria > Vibrionales > Vibrionaceae > Salinivibrio > Salinivibrio sp. MA351. The sequence continues at coordinate 146,679 of NZ_MUFG01000004.1, forward strand.
TCAAATTACAGTTCCTTTCTACGGTTCTAAATTGCTTATTGTTGAGCACAACGGTGAGCCCTTCACTCCGATGAAACCAGTTGTCGAAGGCATAGGTTTAGCTTGGCAGTCACAGCTAGCAAAGCTAAGTAACAACCCTAAACGTTGGACTGTCACGAAAATCGTTACAGTTGCAGATGATGGTCGCCAACGTTCATTGACATGTCTACCGCTCCGTAAACTCTTTGGCTGGCTGCAAACCCTCTCCCCTAACAAAGTAAAACCCAGCATTCGTGACCGCGTGATCCGCTACCAAAACGAATGCGATGATGTGCTATGGCAATATTGGGCCGCAGAAAGCCGTCAGCCCGCTCCACAAGAAATAGAGCCACCGCACCAAGCGCGGCTACTGATGGTGATGGACAGGGGCTACGTCGTAAGCAATCAATTGGTGGAGAACGATGCCGTGGTTGTCTCACGCGGGCAAATTCCCGCCCTGCTGCGTGAGCCGGGTTATTTTAGCGTGGCCGAGCTTAAAGCCATTGCCGAAACCTCGCTTGATAAAATCGCCGAATTGGCCGAGTACACCGAGCAGCAGTTTTAGCCTTGCATTAAAAGTGCGACAAACGGGCATGACTTTGCGGTCATGCCCGTTTACCATTTAGGTGTTTTATTAAGGAATTAATAACCAATGCATAAGCCGAGCCGTCTTAAAAGTGCGTACAACGAAGTCATGGGGAAGCTGGCTTTAAACCCAGACGTGTCCGTTACCCGCTTATTTGCCTTCAAACTCGCATTAGGGGTTGGGTTAGTAGGAGCTATCATCTCAACGTCAGTGCTCATTTACTACTCAAACCTACAATTAGATTTGACGTACAAGGGGTTCAACCACTTTTTTGTCGTCTTTAAATTCCCCGTTAGCGTACTTGCCGCCATGCTTTCAGTAATTGGTTTGATTGCACTGGCTCATCGTTCGGAGCAATCCGCAAGGCAGATCCAACAGTCTGCAAAGCAGATTAAACTTTCAGAGTCACAGAATAATTTTACCAACTATTATAA
>NZ_MUFG01000040.1:0-15548 GCF_001996065.1 Salinivibrio sp. MA351
AGATAAAGTATTTACTTGTGATCTAAATAATAAAGAATTTTTTTCAGCTATTATATATGGCAGTTCGCTCGCTTTTTTATTGGGAGCAACGTTTGTATTCCCATTTATTACTCGGCTTTACTTTAAAAGTGTAAATCCACTAGATTATGCTTTTTTTGTCCCGATCATGGGCGTTGTTGGGAAAGCTTTCGGTAATTTTATTACTGAGAGAGGATCCGATATTAAGCGGCTGTTTATTATAAATGCAGTTTTCGTCGTAGTATGCCTTTTAATATTTATGACAGGTTTTAGTGTAGAAGGATCTTTTGTTTTATACATTTCATTTTATTTATTATTTATGTTTGTCTTGGGGGTTGAGTCAGGAATAGCTATGTCTGTTTCCTCTTCCTTATATGAAGAAGAGGTGAGTCGTATGCATAAGAATGTGTTTTCGTTTTTTGGTGTGAGTGGGGCACTGAGCGCATTATTCTCAATGTTTATTCCTACGTCGATTATTATGTTTTATCCAGACATGTCTTTATTCATTTCATTTTTACTTATTTTGAAACTAACTCTAGTGCTACTTTTAGCCAAGAAGCAAACAAATCAATGACTTGTCCGATACTCCTTTGTGGGTATACATAAAGGACTATATAGTTTTGGTACATCAGAGACTATAGTAAGACTTTAATCAACCCGAAGCACATTGTCGTCTACGTACAAGGTACACCCGTATTTGTATATGAGCAATGAGCCGTAGTATTTAGTGGATGCTACCGGGTTGGCTTGGGAAACCAGCCAGCCTCCCGGATTTGGAAAGGTGTTGACATGCTATATGACGCATTTGGTCGTAGGTTCGAGTATCTACGCCTATCGGTAACAGATTTATGTAATTTCCGTTGCAACTACTGCCTACCCAATGGTAATGATTGCAATGCTGGCAAAAACGAACTGTCACTATTTGAGATAGAAACTTTACTGCATGCCTTTTCTCTTTTGGGAACCTCTAAAATTAGAATAACAGGTGGTGAGCCAACATTAAGAAAAGATCTTTGTGATATCATCGCTATTGCTGCATCCACAAGTGGCATAAAGAAAGTGGCGATGACGTCTAACGCCTTTAATCTTCCCAAAACTCTACCTAAATATATCAAGTCAGGACTTTCAGCGTTAAACATTAGTGCTGACTCATTAAATCCATATCAGTTTCGAGCCATAACGGGGAAGCAAAAGCTGCACTCGGTCCTTGATACCATTGATCTCGCTCTAGATAGTGGTTTGGATAACGTGAAAATTAACACTGTATTGATGAAACAATACAACTTAGACCAGTGGGAACAGTTTTTAGCCTTTACAAAAGATAAGGAAGTTACTTGGCGTTTTATTGAGCTGATGCGTACCGGCGACAATAGCGATTTTCACCGAAGTCAACACGTAAGTGGACAGGTGCTGCAAAATCGTCTTATTGAGCAAGGTTGGAAAAAGACACAAAAAGAAGCGAATGCAGGTCCAGCAGATGAATACTCTCACCCTGACTATACAGGAAAAATTGGCTTGATCATGCCCTATAGTGAAGAGTTTTGTAAGTCTTGTAATCGACTTCGGGTTTCTTCTACCGGAAATTTACACCTATGTCTTTTTGCTAGTAGCGCATCAAGTCTTCGAGACAATTTGTGTCGAGGAGATATTGTTGGTACGAAAGAACAGATCGAAGCATTGCTCCAGTATAAGCGTGAGAGCCATTTATTACATCATGATAATAGTGGAATGACAAAAAACCTGGCGATGTTAGGCGGTTAGTATCATGAGCAATGATAAAGAGATAAAGGTTGTCGGTGTGGTACTGGCGGGTGGCCTGTCTAAAAGGATGGGGGAAGATAAAGCACTTCTTGCTTATGGTGCCCAGCCCCTTGTTGAAAGACAAGCTACCATACTGAGACAGTCAATATGCGATGAGGTTATTATTTGCGCAGGTGAAAAAGAGTATAGCGATATACGCGATATATATTCAAATCGAGGTCCTTTGGGGGGTATTTATTCTGCAATGATTTATTTCCCTCAATCTATTCTCGTTTTTATACCTATAGACATGCCACTTATAACTTCATTGACAATAACCTCTTTGATTCGTGAAGTTAAGAAAAAAAATGAATCAAAAAAAGTATCTAAAAGTAATGTTTTTCCTTTAGTTCTCATGAACAGTAAAAGAGAAAAAGAAATCATCAATCACGTTCTTAAGGAAAATAGAGAGCTTTCTGTTAATCGTGCGTGTGACAAACTCGCAGTCAGTTCAGGTGAGTTATGTGTCAATCATGATGAACTACACAATTGTAATACACCCGAAGAATGGCACTATGCGAAACACCTATTGGAGAGTATAAATGGCTGATCATACATCAAACTTTGTTCCTTTAAATGTAGCGGTGTTAACTGTTTCAGATACCCGAAAAAGCTGTAATGACACCTCAGGTAATTTTCTATCTTTATCGGTAAAAGAGGCCGGTCACCGTGTTAATGAACACCTAATCGTGCGTGATAGTATCTATGATATTAGAGCGGCTGTGTCTAGATGGATAGCTGACGATTCTATCTCTGCCATAATAATTACTGGTGGGACAGGGTTTAGTGATCGAGATTCGACACCAGAAGCAATTAAGCCTCTTTTCGACAAGGAAGTTGAAGGGTTTGGTGAAATATTTAGGTTGGTGTCTTATCAAGAAATTGGCACCTCGACCATTCAATCTCGTTGTGTAGCAGGTATCGCGAATAGAACGATCATATTCGCTCTACCTGGATCGACAGGTGCATGTAAAACAGGTTGGAAAACGCTAATCAAGGAACAGTTGGATGCCGAACATGGCCCATGTAATTTTGTTCCTCACATTGCTGATGCGAATGAATGTGTGTCGAGAGGCTAATTATGTGTGAGTTTAGTCATATCAATGCCACAGGCCAAGCAAATATGGTCGATGTCAGCAACAAAGGGATAACGAGGCGAGAGGCAGTTGCGATCGGAACTTTAAAAATGTCTCCATCGACTGTAAATAGCATCAAAGAGAATCAGATTAAAAAAGGGGATGTCCTTTCAACTGCCAGGATAGCAGGGATCCAAGCAGCAAAAAAATGCTCTGACCTTATCCCACTGTGTCATCAACTGAATCTATCAAAAATATGGATGGACTTTGAGCTCCTTCCTAACGGTATTCAAATTACTTGTGGTTGTATTTTAGATGGCAAAACAGGGGTTGAGATGGAAGCATTAACCGGTGTTTCGGTAGCGGCGCTTACCTTGTTTGATATGTGCAAAGCTGCCGATAAAAACATGATTATCGAAGGGGTTCACGTACGACATAAATCTGGTGGACAGTCTGGTAGTATAGACAGAGGAATGGGTTATGATTGAAATCAGGTTTTTCGGTTTGCTAAGAGAAAGGATAGGTGAAAGTGTCATTAGCCTTGAGGTACCAACTCCTCTACCTGTTTCTGAATTGATAAAACATCTAATCGAACAGAACACAGCTTTTTTATGGCTTAATGATCTTGATGTAATATCCGCGGTCAATCATACGATTGTAGAGAGCGACTTTTCGATCAATAAAAATGATGAAGTCGCGTTTTTCCCGCCAGTTACTGGGGGCTAATTATGTATAGGATTCAAGAAGATCACCTAGATATAAATCAGCTTACTCAAGCACTGACTGAGAGCAGCAGCGAATGCGGTGCCATTGTTACCTTTGTTGGCCGAGTGCGTGGGAGTTCTGAGAAAAACCGAAGTGTCAAAGAGATATATTTAGAAAGCTATCTATCAATGACAAACAAAGCAATGATGGAAATTACCGAGGAGGTCCAGCTTAGATGGAGTGCAGTAGAAAAGATTTCTATTGTGCATCGCATAGGTGTGATTGGGCTTTGTGAGCCAATTGTATTTGTTGGTGTGTCCAGCAAACATAGAAAAGATAGCTTCGAGGCAGCCAGCTTTATTATGGACCAGCTAAAAATATCAGTACCTTTATGGAAAAAAGAAAACATTGAGGAACAAGGTTGGGTGTGGGTAAGCGCTAAACCTTCAGACAAACAAGCGGCTTTGCGCTGGCGTCTATAATGGAAATTAGGGTGACGTCATCTAGTCACCCCTTAGTCTTATAAACCGGGAATGAAGGCAAAGGGAAGCACCTCAACACTGACCCCCTCCGCGACATCCTCACTATCTTTCGGTAAGCGAATGAGGCAGTTAGCTTTGCATACAGACATAAGTAATGCCGAGCCTTGTGCCCCTGAGCTTGCGACGCTTAATTGTCCTTGCTCGTTTATTGAATAAATACCACGTTGGTAATCTGTGCGCCCAGGACGTTTTTTTAGCGATGTGGTTAATGTGGCGGTGAGCCATTGTGGGTAAATGGTGGAACTACCGCTCAGCTTTAATAAACCTGGAATAGCTAGGATCTGACAGGTGAGCAATGCCGATACTGGATTACCTGGTAAACCGAAAAATGGGGTAGCTCCCACATGTCCAAAAGCAAACGGTTTACCTGGCTTGATAGCTAATTTCCAAAAATCAATGTCACCTTGTTCTTTGAGTACTTCTGTTGTGAAGTCTGCATCTCCAACCGATACACCTCCCGATGTTATTATCGCGTCAGCATCCTCTGCTTTTTTGATTGCTGTTTCTATCGCTTTTTTATCATCAGGAATGATGCCAAGATCTAAAATGTTAAACCCAGAGGCTTTGAGTAAGTGAATAAGCATTGGTTTGTTTGAGTCATAAATAAGTCCAGGGGCTTTGGTCTTATTGACTGAGATTATTTCATCACCGGTTGAGAAGATAGCGATGGTGACAGGTTGGTATACATTGACTTCTCTCATACCAAACGTTGCCATAATAGCTATATCGGCAGCATTGATCTTTTTATTTTTTTTGAGTACAACTTGCCCTTCTTTTATATCTTCTCCTTTTAATCTGATATTTTGCCCGGCTTGAGGGGTGGAATGTACCTGGATCCTTTTTCCTTGAACTGTGACTTTTTCTCTCATTACAACAGTGTCTATTCCTTCTGGAACCGTAGCCCCCGTCATAATTCTTATGCATTCACCGCTTTTGATGGAGCCCCTAAAGGGATGCCCAGCTAATGACTCCCCAACTTCTTTAAATTCACTATGACGCTTGAAATCGTCATGAATAAATCCAAATCCGTCCATTGCTGAATTATCACAAAAAGGCGTATCAAAGGGTGCAAAAATATCCTCAGCGAGGTACCGACCACCCGCAATGTCTAACTGAACGATTTCAGTTTTGTTTTTAAACTCAATAGCATCTACGATTTTTTCTTGCGCATCTTCGACTGTTAATACCGATGCTTCGTTACAGCATTCCATTTCAAACCTCTTTATCTTCGTTAACCATCCAAACCGCGGCTTCTACTCGGGAGCGTAGGTTTAACTTTTTTAGTAGGTGCTTTACATGCACTTTGACTGTCCCATCAGATATATCTAGCTCTCTGGCAATAAGCTTGTTACTCAGTCCTTTTGCGATCAATTTGATGATTTCTTTTTCTCTGGCGGTGAGGCTTGACAATGTTCGCTGGTCACTGTGGGGAGCAGGCTGGCGTAGTGCGCCCGCAAGTGTTTGTGTGAGTTTAGGACTGATTGCCATTTTTCCCACAGCCGCTTGCTTAATGGACTCAACGATATCGTCAGGATCCATATCTTTTAGTAAATATCCGTCAACACCTAACCTTATCGCTTCGACAACATCATCATCTTGGTCAGAGACAGTTAACATGATAATGCGTCCTGTATAACCAGAATCTCTGAGTGCTCGTATCGTTTCTAATCCATTCATGCCGTCCATATTAAGATCTAACGTTACTAAGTCTGGGTCGAGCTCTGTTACCAATCCGACCGCATCATAGCCAGAGTCAGCTTCTCCAACCACTTTTAAGTCATTATCCAATGAAAAGAGTTGCGACAAACCTCTGCGAAAAACAGGGTGATCATCGACCATTAAGATCGTCCCAATTGATGAATTTTCAGTCATAAGTTTTCTCTACATCTAAAGGAATGTTAAATTCAGGTTGGAAGTCAAATCTAACCTCTGTACCACCTTTTGCGTGATTACCAATTGTAAGCGTGCCTTTTAAGCTTCTACTCCTTTCCTTCATAATAGCAAGACCATAGTGGTTTTCTTTTTTGGCTGATGTATCAATTCCGATCCCGTCATCATGAATTAACAAAGTGACGTAACCATTTTTTTTGCGACTTGTAAGAAGAATAACGATTTTACTTCCTTCGGAATGATGAATGGCATTCTGTACTGCTTCTCTAGCGATTTGTAGTAGGTGAACTTGCTCAGTAGCCGAAAAAGGCATATTTTTAATTTCATTATTAAATTTAATTTCTTTATCACTGAAACGATCTGATAATTGTTTAAAGCTTTCCTGGAGTGCCTCGTGTAAGTTACTACCCTCAAGTTTTAATCTGAAAGTGGTCAACAGTTCTCTGAGTTCCTTGTATGCACCATTTAACGCAGTTTTTATATCTGAAATCGTATTCTCGATACTGATATCAACCGACGGATCAGTGAGTCCTTTTTGTAATACAGCAACCTGTATTTTTAAGTAGGACAGTGCTTGTGCGAGAGAGTCATGTAACTCACGCGCGATAACGGTACGTTCACGAGCGAGTGCTAATCGCCGTCCCTCGTCTTGGCGATGTTTTAAACTTAATGTAATCGCGAACTGCTCTGCAACAGACTGAATAAGCTGTGATTGCCAAGGATGGAGTGGTTCATGGTTACGAGGTACACAGTTCAATACACCGAAATGATTATGATCATAGACGAGAGGAAATGTGTAGGCTTCCTCGGATTCCAGCGGACTATCGAAGCTTACACAATCACTGCAATCTCGATTGCGGCAGCTCAATGGCAAGATACTCTTTTTAGTATTTAAATGATGGTAGGGTTTGGTGCCATTTTCTGTCATCAGACATAGCTCTAACCCTTCAATACCTGTTACTTCTGACAGTTTCGAAAGATGTGGTTGAAAATCAATATTGCTTCCATGGGAGTGATTGGATTTATTGGAAATAGAGTAAAGTAGTTGAATAGACTCATTGGTTCTTTCTAGCTGCTTTGTTTTTTTTCGCACTTTCTCTTCCATGCGAATATGTGAGTCATTAATAGCTCTAACCATTCTGTTAATGGTTTTGGCAAGAATTGATAGTTCGTCATGACCATGCTCATCAGCTTGAACTGTGTAGTCACCTTGACCTATTTTAGTCGCTATTATCRTTAAATCTGAGAGTGGGCGTCTAATGAGATGGTTGACCATATAAATCGCTAAGAATATAAATGAGATTGTAATTAAAAGAGATGCGGCTTGTATTTGTCTGATCAAACGGTTGTTGTCTTCAGCATGTACTTGATAAGTTTTTACTAGATGGTCGATGTTAGCAACGAGATCGTTTAATTTTTTTTCTAGCTTATTCAGTTTTTGATTTGTTAGATGTGAATCTAAAATTAGCGGCTTAATTTCATTGTTCCAATCGTACCAGATAGCGTCATGTAATTTTTTCTTTTCCGTTTTTTTAGTAGCTTGCATTAGTACAGGATTAGACAATTTTTTCTCAAAATCACTTATTAAACGGTCTATTTCTTCAGATTTATTATTGGTTATTTTCTTATTCAAAATAAGATAGGATTGCATACGCATTGAACCAGATAAATTTATTGCATGAGCATCAGTCTGTGCATTATCTGAAATATACACGGCTGAGACCATACTGACCAAGGCGATAATGCTAATCATTATCAATAAAGATCCGATTTTGAATACGAGAGAGTCGAAAATACCAATAGAACGGTTTATACCCTGCTCATCAGGGGTTACCTCTAAGTAATTGGTCATAATAATACAGTCCGTCTATTTGCTTTCTAAGTTGTCTATTGTATTGAAAATCAAGTTTTTTACTAGATACTCACTCATACCCCTTTATGGGTAGTTGTCTGTTTTTTGCTGTTTTTACCGTATTGCATAATACCTGCACTTGACGTCTACTTATATACACAGAGTACATTCGAAAACGAGTTTAGGATTAGTCGCAGTTTAACGTATCACGTTAACCGTTTACTAGTTAAGCCATCGAAAAGGAGTCAGGCATGAGCCACTTTCTAAATCGGCTACGTTATTTTACCCAGAAAAGAGAAAACTTTTCTGAAGGTCATGGCGTGACAACGCAAGAGCCCCGCCAGTGGGAAGACAGTTATAGGCAACGTTGGCAGCATGATAAGGTTGTACGTTCAACTCACGGCGTCAACTGTACCGGTTCATGCAGTTGGAAAATCTATGTCAAGAATGGACTTGTAACGTGGGAAACGCAACAAACCGATTATCCTAGAACTCGTCCTGACCTTCCTAATCATGAGCCTCGAGGTTGCCCACGCGGTGCGAGTTATTCATGGTACATATATAGTGCGAATAGACTTAAATACCCCAAAATTCGTAAGCGCTTAATTAAACTATGGCGTGAAGCAAAAAAGCAGCATGCCAACCCTGTAGACGCTTGGGAGTCAATTGTTACTAATCCCACAAAAACACGAGAATATAAAGAAAAACGTGGTATGGGTGGGTTCGTTCGCGCGCACTGGGATGAAGTCTACGAAATCATTGGTGCGTCTAATGTCTACACGGCCAAAGAGTATGGGCCCGATCGTATCTTTGGATTCTCGCCTATCCCAGCGATGTCGATGATTTCATATGCGGCAGGTGCACGTTATCTGTCATTAATCGGTGGTAATTGCTTAAGTTTCTATGACTGGTATTGCGACCTTCCTCCTGCATCACCGCAAGTTTGGGGAGAGCAAACTGATGTCCCCGAGTCAGCGGATTGGTACAACTCAAATTATATTATGTGTTGGGGGTCGAATGTTCCACAAACACGCACACCCGACGCTCACTTCTTAACTGAAGTGCGATATAAAGGGACGAAAGTAATTGGCATTACCCCTGATTATTCTGAGGTGGCTAAACTTACCGATCAATGGTTAGCACCCAAGCAAGGAACCGACGCCGCACTAAGCATGGCATTCGGACATGTCATTCTTAAAGAGTTTTATGTCAACAAAACAACACAGTATTTCGATGATTATGTACGACGTTATTCGGATATGCCAATGCTCGTCATGTTGGAACCGTCCGAAAAAGGAGGTCTGCAGCAAGGGAGGTTCCTTCGTGCGAGTGACTTGGATGACAAAGCTGGACAAGACAATAACCCCGAGTGGAAAACCATTGCAATTGATGAGTCATCAAATATGCTCACGTCGCCGAAAGGCTCGATTGGCTATCGATGGGGGGAACGCGATGCTAAATGGAATCTTGAGCAACGTGATGGTGCAACGAATCGTGATGTGAAACTCCGCCTGAGCTTAAAAGATGATCACGATGAGATTATTACCGTAAATTTCCCATATTTTGGGGGCAATGAACATGAACTTGGCTACTTCCAACATACAGTTCATGATGAAGTAACAACGCATCGTATCCCGGCTAAAAAGATCAAGCTTGCCGATAAGTCGGAAGCTTGGGTCACTACTGTATTTGACTTAACGCTTGCTAACTATGGTGTTGACAATGGATATGATGATCCGAATTGCGCACAATCCTATAGCGATAATCTTGCCTATACGCCAGCTTGGCAGGAACAAATAACAGGCGTTCCCCAAAATGATGTGATTAAAATTGCAAATGAATTTGCTGACACTGCAGCAAAAACACGTGGTCGTTCCATGATCATTGTCGGTGCTGGTTTGAATCACTGGTACAACATGGACATGAACTATCGTGGTTTAATCAATATGCTAATCATGTGCGGTTGTATTGGACAAAGCGGTGGTGGTTGGGCTCACTATGTAGGTCAAGAAAAACTTCGTCCACAAACAGGTTGGCAGCCTTTAGCATTTGGTTTGGATTGGAGTCGCCCACCTCGTCATATGAATGGCACATCCTTCTTTTATGCACATTCTGATCAGTGGCGTTATGAAAAGCTACATATGAGTGAAATTGTCTCTCCTTTATCTAATAAAAAAGATTGGGAGGGCTCGATCATAGACTTTAATTCACGTGCAGAACGCATGGGTTGGCTGCCGTCAGCGCCACAGTTGAGTAAAAATCCCTTGAAGGTGTGCCGAGATGCACATGAGCAAGGGCAAGATCCGGTAGATTATACGGTGGATCAATTAAAAGCAGGAAGCTTAGAATTTGCCTGTTTAGATCCTGACAATCCAAAAAACTATCCTCGAAACATGTTTATCTGGCGGTCTAATTTACTTGGATCTTCAGGGAAAGGTCATGAATATATGCTTCGTCACCTTCTGGGCACCAAGCACGGCTTGCTTGGTAAAGACTTAGGCGAGGAAGGGGAAGAGAAGCCTGAAGATATAAAATGGCGTGATAGTGCACCTGAAGGAAAGATTGATCTTTTAGTTACACTAGACTTCAGAATGTCTACAACTTGTTTGTATTCAGATATTGTTCTACCTACCGCAACTTGGTATGAAAAGGACGATTTGAATACGTCCGATATGCATCCATTTATTCATCCTTTATCTAAAGCTGTGGATCCTGTTTGGCAATCAAAAAGTGATTGGGAAATTTTCAAAGGGATTGCAAAATCTTTCTCCCAACAGTGCGAAGGACACTTAGGTGTAGAACAAGATATTGTCACCGTGCCTATGCAACATGATACTCCTGGTGAACTAGCCCAGCCATTCGACATTAAGGCGTGGTGGAAAGGAGAGTGTGATCTCATTCCTGGCAAGACAGCGCCAAATATGATGATGGTGGAGCGAGATTATCCGAATACCTATGCAAAGTTCACGTCATTAGGACCACTCCTGGATACACTAGGAAACGGTGGTAAGGGGATTAATTGGAATACACAAGACGAAGTTAAATTCTTAGGTGAGTTGAATAAAAAGCACATTAAACCAGGTGTTAACCAAGGCAGACCAAAAATTGAATCAGCCATTGACGCAGCAGAAGTCGTTTTATCATTAGCGCCGGAGACAAATGGACAAGTAGCTGTCAAGGCTTGGGAGTCAATTAGTAAAGTTACCGGTCTTGATCATACTCACTTAGCCAAGCCTAAAGAAGAAGAGAAACTTCGATTTAGAGATATTGTCGCGCAACCACGTAAAATTATTAGCTCACCGACTTGGTCCGGGTTAGAAGACGAGCATGTTTCTTACAATGCTGGGTATACCAATGTTCACGAGCTAATTCCTTGGCGTACGATTACAGGTCGGCAACAATTTTATCAAGATCACCAATGGATGCGTGATTTTGGTGAAATGCACTGTCTTTATAAGCCGCCGGTCAACCTGAAAACCACGCAAAATGTGCAGGGTATGAAGCCTAATGGCAATAAAGAAGTTGTGCTTAATTGGATTACACCACACCAGAAGTGGGGGATTCACAGCACATATTCAGATAATTTACTTATGCTGACACTATCACGCGGTGGACCAATTATTTGGATGTCAGAAACAGACGCGACTGCGGCTGGCATTGAAGATAATGATTGGATCGAAGCATTTAACGCAAATGGTGCGATTGCTGCTAGAGCCGTTGTTTCTCAACGTGTCCCCGAAGGAATGGGAATGATGTATCACGCGCAAGAGCGGATTGTGAACATACCGGGTTCCGAGCTAACTGGTACTAGAGGTGGTATTCATAACTCTGTAACTCGAGCAATTATGAAGCCAACCCATATGATTGGGGGTTATGCACAACAATCTTACGGATTTAACTATTACGGCACTGTAGGTTGTAATCGTGATGAGTTTGTAGTAGTTCGAAAAATGGATCGCGTGGATTGGCTGGATGATGACAGTGAAGATGTATTAGATGAAAATCTTCACGAGGTGGAGAAATAATATGAAAGTTAGAGCTCAAATCGGCATGGTTTTGAATCTCGACAAGTGTATAGGCTGTCACACTTGCTCGGTTACCTGTAAAAATGTATGGACATCGCGTGAAGGAATGGAGTATGCGTGGTTTAATAATGTTGAAACTAAACCTGGCATCGGCTATCCCAAAGAGTGGGAAAATCAAGAAAAATGGAACGGTGGTTGGATTCGAACTAAGCAAGGAAAGTTAGAGCCGAAACAAGGTGGGAAACGTCGGATTTTAGCTAATATATTCGCAAACCCGGACTTACCTGAAATTGACGATTACTACGAACCATTTGACTTTGATTATCAGCACCTTCATCGTGCGGGAGAAAGTAAGCATCAGCCCGTTGCGCGACCCCGTTCGCTGATTTCCGGAAAACGGATGGAAAAAATTGAATGGGGGCCTAACTGGGAGGAGATCTTAGGTACCGAATTCAAAAAACGTCGCAAAGATAAGAACTTTGATCAAATCCAAGCAGACATTTATGGTCAGTTCGAAAATACGTTTATGATGTATTTACCGCGTTTATGCGAGCACTGTCTTAATCCTGCATGTGTTGCGTCTTGTCCAAGTGGTGCCATCTATAAACGTGAAGAGGACGGTATTGTACTTATTGACCAAGATAAGTGCCGTGGATGGCGGATGTGTGTCTCTGGGTGTCCTTACAAAAAAATATATTACAATTGGAAAACGGGTAAGTCAGAAAAATGTATTTTTTGTTATCCACGTATTGAAGCAGGGCAACCAACAATTTGTTCTGAAACATGTGTAGGCCGCATTCGTTACTTAGGTGTTATGTTGTACGATGCTGATAAAATTGAGCAAGCGGCATCGGTACCGAATGATAAAGATCTTTATCAAGCGCAAAGAGATATATTTCTCGATCCCTTTGATCCGGCCGTGATCGCTGAAGCTGAGAAAGAAGGTATAGCTGCTAATTGGATTGAAGCCGCGCAACAGTCTCCAGTTTATAAAATGGCTATGGAATGGGAAGTCGCGTTACCGCTTCATCCAGAGTATCGTACTTTGCCGATGGTTTGGTATGTGCCACCTTTATCGCCAATTCAATCCGCAGTTGAAGCCGGAGAAATTGAGAAAAGTAGTGTACTTCCTGACCTAAAGTCATTACGTATTCCGATAAAATATCTTGCTAATTTGCTAACTGCAGGTGAAGAACAACCTGTTATACGGTCACTTGAGCGATTGATGGCAATGCGTGAGTATAAGCGTAGTCAACAAGTTGAGTGTGAGGAAAATTTTGAAGTTCTCGACGCAGTTAAACTAACTCAGGCACAAATTGAAGAAATGTATCAGGTCATGGCGCTTGCAAATTACGAAGACAGGTTCGTAATCCCGACTAGCCATACTAGTTATGCAGAAAATGCTTACGACATCAAAAGCGGTTGTGGTTTTACATTTGGTAATGGGTGTTCGACCGGCGAGACTGACCTATTTGGTGGTAAAAGCCAGACGGTGCGTGAAGTTATCCCCGTAGAGATACAGGAGTAAGAAAAATGACAAATCAAAAAAGTGGAAATAATACTTCACAACTTATTGCACTAATTGGTCGATTGCTAGATTATCCAGAGTTAGAAATCGAATTATATCGAGATGAGTTGATAGATATTGTAACATCTAGTGTTCTATCAAAGAGAAATAAACAAGAGATTATTTCCTTTATAGACCGATGCAGTGAAATGCCATTACTCGATTGGCAGTCTGACTACGATGGGTTGTTTGAACGTGGTCGCTCATTATCTTTATTAATTTATGAACATATTCATGGTGAATCACGAGATCGAGGCCAAGCTATGGTCGACTTACTCGCTCAGTATGAAAAAGCAGGGCTTGAAATTGCGCATAATGAATTGCCTGATCATCTCCCTCTATTTCTTGAGTTTTCGTCAACGCAAGGTGAGCAAGGAATTGGTTGGATAGAAGATATTATTCCCGTTTTAAGTTTACTCGCTGTTCGTTTAGAAAAGCGTGAATCAGGGTATGCGAGTTTAATGTGGGGACTGTTGGATTTATGTGGTGCGAAAGTTAATATCTCAGAACTTCGAGAGCAGGTTAAAAATGAAAAAGAAGATCATACACCTAAAGAATTAGATAAAGTATGGGAAGAAGAGGCTGTTACTTTTGGTGGTGATAGCGTTAACGGTGGATGTCCAACCAATCAGCATCGGCCAACTGAGAATCAACGCAAAGATCAGGAAGTGCCAGTAAATTGGATGTCAATGAATGAGACAGCATCAGCCACTCAACCAAAAGAGGTCTAGCTATGAACTTTATCGATATGTTAGTTTTCGGTATTTATCCATATATAGTATCTGTTGTGTTTTTTTTAGGATGCTTGATTCGTTATGATAAAGATCAATACACATGGAAAACCGGTTCAAGTCAAATGCTCTCAAATAAACATTTTCGAGTAGCAAGTAATCTGTTTCACATAGGTATTATTGGCATTTTTTTCGGTCATTTTGGTGGATTAGTTATACCTTACGAAGTGTGGCATATGTTAGGCATTACCCTACAAGCTAAACAGTTAATTGCCATGGGAGCAGGCGGCTTCTTTGGTGTATTATGCTTTATTGGTCTGACTTATTTAGTTTACCGAAGATTGTTTAATCCTAGAATTCGTGCATCAAGTACACGAATGGATACCGCAATTGTTCTAGTTATTTATTTACAACTCATATTAGGTATGTTTTCTATATTCATTTCTAGTGGTCATATGGATGGTCAAGAAATGAAAAACTTAATGACATGGTCGAAGTATTTATTAACCTTTAGACCGGAAGAGGCTATAACCTTTATATCTGATGTTCATTGGATTTATCGTGCACATGTTTTTTGGGGAATAACCTTGTTCCTATTGTTCCCATTTAGTCGATTGGTTCATATTTGGAGTGTGCCTATCGAATATTTGACACGGCAATACCAAATCGTGCGTCAAAAATAAAAAAATGACAAGCCTTCATAGGCTTGTCTTTTCTAGTTATAGGAGTAGTACAATGAATGTGTCAGACGTTCCAGAAATCACTATAAATGAAGTTAAACTAGACTCTTCGATAATAATGCAGGAGGTTCAGTATCATCCTGCAGAAACGAAAAGAGAAGCGATGGTTAAGGCTGTTGAAGCTCTAATTATTAACGAAGTCGTAAAACAACGAGCAGTAAGCTTATCTCTTTGGCCTGAAGACAAAAAACTTGAACCAACTGAAGAGTATGACATTATTGAAAAACTAATACAATTCGAAGGGATCTATCCATCTGCTACTGACGAAGAGTGTTATCATTACTATATAACAAATAAAGATAAGTTTTGTACAGCACCGTTGCTAGAAGTAGATCACATCCTGCTGGCTTGTCCTCCAGAGGATGTTGAAGAGAGAATAAAGGTAGTAGAATTTGCAGAATATTTAATAGAGTTACTAAAAGAAAATAAAGCCACATTCTACGATTTGGCGAAACAATACTCAGCCTGTCCCTCTTCTAAACAAGGGGGGAATTTAGGACAAATCACTCAAGGTCAAACAGTAGCTGAGTTCGAAAAACAAATATTTACCGCGCCCATGGGTCTATTAAATAAACCTATTGAAACCCGCTATGGCGTACATG
>NZ_MUFG01000041.1:0-15293 GCF_001996065.1 Salinivibrio sp. MA351
CCATATTAATAGACTCAGATATAAAAGGATTTGACTTTCAATTAGAAAACTCACCGCTGATGCAATAATGTGAATGATGATCTGAGTATATGATTAAGATACAGAGCGCAGACAGTGTCTGCGCTTTTTTATCTATATGCACCGATGTGTATGCATGTTAATTCTTGCTTGTACGCTCTTTTACTATATATTGGACATGAAACTGTTCTTAGCCAAGAATAACTATTGTAGGACGGCTATAATTCACTAAGAAATATTCTAATAAAATAAAATCTTACCAATCTTATTGTTTAAAATCAAAGAGAGTGTATTCGCGAATAACGTCCAGTAACTGATACATCGCGGTTTTGGTATCGGGTTTGCGGCTCATACATCCTCCAGTAAACTCTCCGACATTGTGCGAATATGCTGACTCACCTCGCGGTTGTATTGCTCCATTTTCTCAAGCTCTTGCTGAGCTAGGCCGTGGTCGTCTTCTTTTATGGCGTCGATAACTGCTTGTGCACAGACGTGAACTCGGTCGTGAGGCGCTTCAATGGCCTGATAACTTGAATGCGCTTTAAAACGCTCGCGAAATAATTCCGAGTAATACCATCGACCAATGCCACATTCGTCAGAATCAACAACATTGCAGTCAATCGCATTTAATGTGCCCAAATACACACGGTATACGTCCATGCGCAATTGCATTTCTTCAATGTTGGCTAGCTCAATTTGCGCCAGTAACGCACTGTTAGAAATACTGCCGCCCAGTTGCTTAATGTGCGTATTTTCTTCGGCCAACGACGCTAAATATTGCTTTGTCGACTCAATATTTTCACGTGTGGTGTACATGGCTTCAACACTCAAAGAGTGACTTGAATCAACACCTTGTACAATTTGTCCCACTTTGTCGTTAATGCGATCGGTCAATTCGGTGGTGCGCTGAGAAAGCGCTCTAACCTCGTTAGCAACCACAGTAAAACCACGTCCATGCTCGCCGGCACGTGCAGCCTCGATATTGGCATTCAGACTCAACAAGTTAGTGGTTTCAGCGACACCGCGGACATCGCCACTGGTTTTTTCAATTTCCTGAGTATGGCCCTTTAACGCTGCGATACTCTCGGAAGTTGACTCAATATCACCGACAATCGACGACAAATCCCCTACTACTGCAGACATAGTGGACTCACCTGACTGATTATTTTGGTCAATAGTGAGAATGGTTTCCCGTTCGCGTTGTAGCAAGTTACTGAGTTGCGAAAAGGTGTTTTGGTAACCGGATAATGATTCTGTGAAGTTCTCAATGAAAGACAAGCGTTGCTGGTAGTCAGCGAGCTCTTTCTGCTGCTGGGAGATGGTTTTATTAGCTGATTCAAGTTGACCTAACAGGGTGCTGTTTTCTGACTCGAGCTGTTCAATACGTTGTCGTAACTGTGACTGGGTTGACGAGCATTGATTGCTGCGGACGTATCCTAGTTTTTCGATTAACTGCATGGGATCTCCAAAAAGGAAAACCAAGCCTCCACATAAAATCGTACAAGCTTGGTTTATTAAGAGCTAAGCAGATTTATGGCGTAAACCTTTAATGACCTGCCAAGTGATAGCGAATGCACCCACGATGAAGACCATGTCACCGACAGTACGGAACCAACGCAGGTTCTGCAACAGTGGTTGTTGCATGAAGGCTTCGCTTCGTGCGTACCATAAACCTTCAGTTGCAGCGGCGTAGAACTGAATGAAACCGACTGGCAGCAAGCTGGTGAAGAGCATTAGCGCTAAGCCAATGTTCATTGTCCAGAAAGCCATTTTCATCAGCTTTTCGTCGAACTGCAGATTAGGGCGAATGTAGCGCAGTATCAGCAATACAAAGCCCAATGCCAGGAATCCGTAAACACCAAACAGTGCTGCGTGTGCGTGAGTAGGCGTAGTGTTGAGACCTTGTACATAGTACAGCGAGATAGGCGGGTTGATCATGAAGCCTAATACGCCGGCACCCAACATGTTCCAGAACGCAACGGCTACGAAGCACAGTAGTGGCCATTTAAGGCGTTGCATCCAGTCTGCACGTTTTTGCAGGCTGTAGTTTTCCCAGGCTTCATAGCCCAGCACAATTAGCGGTACCACTTCTAGCGCTGAGAAAGTAGCGCCCACCGCCATAACCGGTGTGGTTGTGCCTGAGAAGTACAAGTGGTGGAAGGTACCCGGTACACCACCAAGCATGAACAATGATGCTGACGCTAGTGCAGCAACGGTTGCCATGCGGCGAGAGACCAAGCCCATGCTGTGGAAAATGAACGCCAGAGAGGCAGTAGCAAATACTTCGAAGAAGCCTTCTACCCACAGGTGAACAATCCACCAGCGCCAGTATTCCATGATAGAAATGTGAGTGCGCTCGCCGTAGAAGAAGCCGGCACCGTAGAACAGGCCAATGGCAACGACTGAGGCGGTGAATAATGCCAGTAAGTTCTTGTCACCTTTCTCTTTGAAGGCGCCAACAACACAGCGCATCATTAGCACAAGCCAGAAGACGATGCCGAGGAACTTACCAATTTGCCATAAGCGACCTAAGTCGACGTACTCATAGCCCTGGTGACCTAACCAGAAGTTCAAGTGTTCAGGCATGATTTGCGCAATGGCTAACCAGTTACCGATAAAGGTACCTGCGACGACCAGCACCAGCGCCCAGAACAAGACGTCTACGCCAAGTTTTTGGTACTTAGGATCTTTGCCGCCGTTAATAATCGGCGCCAGGAATAAACCTGCGGCTAAGAACCCGGTAGCAATCCAGAACATGGCGGCCTGAATGTGCCAGGTACGAGTCAGTGAGTAGGGGAACCACTCAGAGATATTAATGCCGTAGAACTCTTGCCCTTCAACAGTATAGTGAGCCGTTAAACCACCCAGAAGTACCTGGAACGCGAACAGCGCAACCACAATAAACAGATATTTGCCCAAGGCTTTCTGTGATGGAGTTAGCTTAACCTTCGAGATAGGGTCATGCTCTGGCGCAACCAGCTCTTCTTCCTCTTTGTCGCGTAAGAATGCCCACGCCCAAATTAGGAAGCCAATACCGGCAATTAAGAGAATGACACTGACAATAGACCAAATGATGTTTTCTGCGCTAGGCACGTTGTCTATCAGTGTTTCGTGTGGCCAGTTGTTGGTATAAGTGATTTCGGCATCAGGACGCTCAGTAGCAGCTGCCCATGCGGTCCAGAAGAAGAAGTCATTCATTTGCGCACGGCGCTCAGCTGAAGGCAGTGTGTTTTCCTTCATGGCGTAGCTGATGCGGGTAGGGCGCAACTCAGGGTCGTCACTGAATAGCTTCGAGTAGTACTCACCAGTTTGTTCAATAGCCTGAATACGACGTTCGCTTAAAATAACCGTATTAGACGACTTGTCGTACGTATTAGTGCGGTACTCTTCTTTCAGTTCATATTCGAGCTGGTTTTGTTGAACACCGTCCAGCTCGTCATACGACTTGCCGAAAACTTCCTGTGCCCGAATGTCTAACCAGGCCAGCAGTTCACGGTGCAGCCAGTCGGCTGTCCAGTCAGGCGCTTGATACGCACCATGACCCCAAATAGAGCCTAACTGCATACCGCCCACAGACTGCCACGCGGTTTGTCCGTCAAGAACCGACTCTTCGGTTGCAATGACATTACCGTCGGTACTCATGAACTTATCCGGAATAGGCGGTGCCTCCCGGTAAACTTCCGTTCCAAAATACCCTAAAACACTAAAAGTAATTGCAAGAACACCGATTAGTGTCCACCAAAGCTTACGATACCCAGCCATTGTTGACCCCCTTGATACCACTGAACCACWTCATGGGTTGTTACTCCCTCAGATAAGAATGAATATTGATGTTGATCTCATTGTTTTTATGATCAAAGCAAATTCAGTGCCAATATTTAATCATTTGATTTTATTGTGAAATTATCCCTTATGGTTTTTATGACTCAAAAGTAAAGGGTTTTTTTAACCTTATTGGTAAAAAAACTTAAAAGGTATTTTATACCCTGCACCAGAGGTGTTTAACGTGTTTTTTGAAGTTGATCAATGCACAGCGTTTTATGTCATCTATGCTATCAAGGCACAATATGTAGTGCTATATTTGAATTTGATCTCTAGATATGGTTTTTTATGGCAGGCTATCCGCAACAGCTACATTACAGCTCTGAACAGATTGTTTGGCAGGAAGTGCCGGGTGAAGTGGCATTAGCTTACACCATCACCGGATGCCCGGTCGGGTGTAAAGGTTGTCATAGTGTGGACAGTTGGCCAGTCGGCAGCGGTTTAGCGTTGACCGAAGACTACTTACAGGAGCGCTTAACTATGTACACAGGGCTCATTACGTGCGTGTTGTTTCTGGGCGGTGAATGGCAACCAGAAGCGCTGATAAAACACTTAAAACGAGTTCGCGCAGAAGGGCTGGAAACCTGCCTTTATACAGGTTACGAGGATGTCTCTTTGCGCATCAGGGAGCAGTTGACGTACTTAAAAACCGGGCCATGGATAGCCGAAAAGGGCGGTTTAGACAGCCCCCATACCAACCAAAAATTTTATGATTTAAGAACAAAGCAGCTACTGAACTGCAAGTTTCTGACAGGAGAATAATTATGTTGCGTTTAAACGACGACCAGGTTTCAGAAAAAGTAGACTTTATTGCGGATTACCTGAACGCACAGAATGCGGCGGACGGTTCGAAAATGGACGCCAACGCGAACGTTACTCAGAAAAATATCGCGACCTTAGAAGCTGAGCTGATGAAAGACTTCTTCGTACAGGTTAACCGCAAGCAGGTTAGTAACAAAATTGCGGCGTTGTTCGACGACAACTTAGCGAAAGAATACGTACGTCAAATAGAAAATCATGAAATTTACGTGCACGATGAGACCAGTCTGAAGCCATATTGCGTGTCAGTGACTATGTATCCGTTTTTAATGGACGGCTTGACGAAACTCGGTGGTGAGTCGCTGGCGCCTAAACATTTAGAGTCGTTTTGTGGCTCCTTTGTGAATTTTGTTTTTGCGGTTAGCTCGCAATACGCTGGCGCTGTGGCAACCGTTGAGTTCTTAACTTACTTCGACTATTTCGCGCGTAAAGACTACGGTGATGACTACTTAAACACGCACCGCAAGCAAATCGAAAATCACTTACAGCACGTTGTGTATGCGATTAATCAACCTGCGGCTGCACGCGGTTATCAAAGTGTGTTCTGGAACATTTCTGTGTACGACAAGCACTATTTCGATAGCATGTTTGGCGACTTCGTATTTCCGAGAGACTTTAGTAAACCTAAGTGGGAAACCGTCAGTGCTTTGCAGGACTTCTTCTTAGACTGGTTCAATAAAGAGCGTGAAAAGTCTATTTTGACCTTCCCAGTTGTGACCGTTGCCATGTTAACGGAAGACGGCGCTTGTAAAGATCAGGTCTTCGCGAAAAAAATGGCGGCTGAATTGGCCAACGGTAATTCGTTCTTTGTGTATTTGTCAGACAATGCCGACTCACTTGCGTCCTGTTGCCGTCTGCGCTCGGAAATTAGCGACAATACCTTCTCTTACACCCTGGGGGCCGGCGGTGTTGCGACAGGCTCTATCAATGTCATTACCATTAATATGAACCGTCTAGTGCAGGACGGTCGTGACTTAGAAGAGGAAATTAGCAAAATTCATAAGTATCAAGTGGCTTACCGCAAGCTGATGGAGGAGTACAAAGAAGTGGGTATGCTGACAGTCTATGACGCTGGTTTTATTAGTCTGGACAAACAATTCCTGACCATTGGCATTAACGGCATGGTCGAAGCCGCGGAATCTCAAGGCATTAGAGCAAGCAATAACCCAGAGTATAAGAGCTTTGTCAAACGTCACCTGAAGGTTATTTATGACGCCAATAAAGCCGCCAAAGCGGAATACGGTTATATGTTTAATACCGAGTTTGTGCCTGCAGAAAACTTAGGTGTTAAGAATGCAAAATGGGACAAAGCCGACGGTTATAAAGTATCGCGCGAGTGCTACAACTCGTACTTCTATGTCGTTGAGGACGATGAAACCAATGCCTTAGATAAATTCGTTATGCACGGTAAAGAACTGGTGGAGTATTTAGACGGCGGCTCCGCACTACACCTAAACCTCGATGAAAAACTGAACACCACGGGTTACTTGTCGTTGCTGAATATCGCTGCGAAAACCGGCTGTAACTACTTCTGCATTAACGTCAAAATCACTATTTGTAACGAGTGTGAACACATCGATAAACGCACATTAAGTGAATGCTCAAGCTGCCACTCCAATAACATTGATTACGGCACTCGAGTTATTGGTTACCTTAAGCGTGTTTCTGCGTTCAGCGCTGGGCGTCGTAAAGAGCACACAGCTCGTCATTACCATCGCGACGAGGCGACGCAGACAATCAACTGTGCGGCACAGGCTAATATAGGGCTGCGTAAGGCAAGTTAAGTTGACACGTCCATCTGTAAATAAAGAGGGAGTTAAACTCCTTCTTTGCATTTATGACACTATGTTAGCTTTCCCTTCTGAAAGTTTGTGAGAAGAAGTGAAACAGTTACTTTCTTAACCAGAGATCGCGCAGGGACCAGGACGAGGTTTTAAGCGACTGGCTGGTGTAGTGAGGGATGTTCGTTTAATCGATGGCGTGAAATAAATGGAGACTGCGCAATAGGCTAGTGCATGATCTCGATACACCATCTTTGCCAATAGCTCACTTATTTTTTGTGTCCTTGAGTCCATTGCAGGAATGGCTTCCAACTGGCGAGCCACTGCGGAAGTCTTTCTGGCTGCAAAGGTGGCGACATAGCGTAACCCTGGGCGTGAAAACATCCGAGTTCGAGCAGAAGCTCACCTTGTTCAATTGTTTCTACACCTTCAGCGATAACCTTTTTATCAAATGCTTCTGCCAATGCAATTATGCCTTCTAGAATCGATATATTTTCCCTTCTTTCATCAGCACCGCTCACAAACTCTTTGTCAATTTTTATTGTCTGAACAGGTAATTGTTTTAAATAAGCCAAAGATGAGTAGCCCGTACCAAAGTCGTCAAGAGAGAACGTTACTCCCATGCTCCGACATTCGTTAATCACCAACACCGAGGATTGAAGATCGCCCAACGTGGCGGTCTCTAGTATTTCAAGATCAAATCGCGACGGATCGACTTCCGGAAAACGATCGAACGATTGCTGAAGTTCGTCTGAGAAGGCTGGAGATTGAAGATGAAGAGCAGCCACATTAACACTCATAGTTAGGTTCAACCCCTTTTGATCCCACTTGTGCATCTGCTGCAGCGATTCTTCAATAACCCATCTACCAATGTCCACAATAAGGGGATGATTTTCGATTTCTGATAGAAAATACGCTGGAGATAACAATCCTTTTTCTGGATGCTTCCAACGGATGAGCGCCTCAACGCCTAGAACGGAACCTGTTCTTAGGTTTACTTTCGGTTGATAGACCAACTGAAATTGTTTTACCTTCAGAGCTTCACGGATTTCCGTGAGTAACCGTTGGCGTGATTGATGAACTTTTTTCTGGTTTGCATCCATTAACAGCCAGCTACCCTTCGCTTCCTGTTTAGCGTTAAAAAGCGTTTGATCTGCGAACCTCAGGAGTGCGTCTACATCAGATCCATCTTTAAATTCATTTGCAGAGAAAAGGAAAATCCCCGCTGTAAAACGGATTGATATTGTTTTATCATTAAAAACAACCGGATGCTTGCAGCTTTCTTGTACAACTTGCAAAACAGGCTCCGCTTGGTACCCATTTGGCAGGAGAGCAGCGAACTGATCACCAGATATTCTGGCAACGGTAGCACCTGGAGGCAAAACATCGAGCCAGCGTTGTGAAAAAAACCATAGCACATGATCTCCTGCATCCTCTCCAAACTGTTTGTTAGTTTCTTTAAAATTGTCTAAGTTCAGTGATATTATGGAAAATTGGTCTGTTGATCTGATCGTGTCTCGCATCTCGTGAATACAGCGAACGAGACCATTTCGGTTCCACAAGCCGGTTAGAGAATCTGAATACGCCAAGAACTCTAATTGTTTTTGATGATCAACTGCTTGCTTGTCTAAGGCTTTTAGTAGTTGATCCTGTTGTAACTGATGCAATTCATCTTCGGCTTGCTTTCTGGCCGTTTTTTCGCGTATTAATTGAATAGTGTTGGCTGATAACTTCCCGTAAATCTCTAATAATGCGGAAACAAGCACTGATGCTGATCCATTTAATTGCATATCTGCATACGTTTTTGCGGCGTAGAGATCCATGCCATCGTCCATCGCCTGAATTGTTAATGCTAGGCGGCGATCCGATTCCAATATGTGGAAGACTAGCCAACGGGTAATAAAGTTAAACAAATTTGCCAACACTGCTTCGTGCCGTTCAGTGGTTTGACGTAATTTTCTGATTTTGTGAAAAAAAGTTTGGTGAGCATCATGGTGATTCTTTGTGTCTTTTGACTGACCAAAATGTTTTTTCCAAACGTTTTCCTCGTACTCAAAGTGATACTTGGCATAATCTTCAAGCTCGTCCAGTATTGTAGCGCTGTTCACGTCTGAATTTATCGAAGAGAATTGCGAGGCCAGGCGATTTACGATATCGACAAGCATACGGTGTTGATTATCAATATCGTCCAATCCGGTCTCGAAATTCTGACTCCATGGGAAAATTTCGAATTCAAGTTTTTTTTCATTCCAAATCACAGCCACGTTGCACCTACACTCAGTCTTAATTACTCCGATTAATAGTAGTTCAAATATTTCTTGGACGTGGACTTCGTCGCCATGATCCTGTAAAACTCGGATAAGACGAGATTGCTCTTCGATAACTTCCCTGATTTCCTGAGAGCCTGTGATGGTCTATATGCCAACCTAACTCATAGACTCCATGCTATCGGGTAGTTAATGGGCCACTACATTGGCATTTTTTAAGACTTATACAACTTGTTGAGTGTTTCGGGATATCCGCTCCAAAGTTGAAGAGATTTCTTCTGTCGCGGCAGTTATTTACTTTATCTGTTCTTGCTGCTGCTTTATCTGTATTGAGTTTTGATTTGCTGTAGAGCTTTTCTCTTCGGTAGCCGTTACTTTAATTATAAGATTATTGAACCCGCCAGACGGGTAATTGGCTCGCTTAGATTCACCGGTTACCTCGAACGCCTCGAAGTGTTTTAGTAATTCTTCAGTGAATATACGAAGTTCCATTCTGGCTAGCGGTGCGCCGGGGCAAACATGTATGCCACGCCCGTAGAGTAGGTTTTTAGCTTTGTTTTGTTCGGGGTTAAATGTATTGGCTTTGCCGAATACAGACTCATCACGGTTGGCTGAGGCCCGGAGCACTGTCACTTTTTCGCCCTTTTTGACAGGGCAGCCGGATATTTCGGTGTCTTTGGTTGCGCGACGGCGGTTTGAAATAAGTGGAGGGTCAATGCGGAGTAATTCGTCTATGGCGCCGTCGGTATTTAAGTTGCCGTTGCGTATTTGCTCTACAACAAGAGGATTTTCTGCGAAGAAGTAGAAAATACTACTAATGGCTGCAGCAATGGTGCCAACTTCGCCAGCGGTCCAGTTGCGTAAAATGCTGACAATTTCCGCTTCGTGAAGGTGGCGCGTTTCGCCATTCACTGTGACTGTTTCATGCATTAGGCGGCATGTATTGTCGTCTTTGGCTGAGCCTGATTGTCTGCGAACGTCGAGCTGTTCATGAATCAATGTTTCAAACTCATCTGCCTTTTGCTTTAACGTTGCTCTATCGTTATTCACAATGGCCTGCTGGTTGGCTTCAAGCCATTCGCCTAGTGTTCCTGTTAGCGATTCTGGCCAACCGAGAAAGGCGCACTGAATATGTAATGCAAAAGGCTTTGCGATTTTACTGACCACATCCAATGCCGTATTCGGTGTAATTCTGCTAATAATAGCCTGAGCAATTTGCCGACAAGTGGGTTCAAAATCCCGTAAGTGATCAGCCTTAAAGTACGGCTCAATCACTTCTCGAAAAATACCATGCTCTGGCGGATCCATGCCGTTTGGAACCGACAAGTGGGAGCCTGCTGCATTGCTGAACGTTTCATGATCTTCGATAACCGAGCGGACATCGCTATGCGTTAGTACCGCATGACCTAACATCTCGCTTTGGGCAACAGGACACTTTTGCCTAAGCTCATCAAGTGACGCAATTTGATCCTGCTGTTCGGAAGGCTCCCAATGACAATTTTTCATACAATCTCCTGATTAATCGTACAAGGCAATCTGGCCTCTTCATATTAAACCACTTTGGAGTAGCGATTTTGACCGTGATTTAGGTACTCATCGAAACAGGCACAAATGCTGCGTACCCAGAGGCGGCCTATTTCTGTGACGCGGAGTTTTTTGTCGGATACGTCGACCAAGCCGTCTTCAATAAACGGTTTCAATAGCGGTATGGCTTCAGCAAAGTGTGCCCAGAAATCGTCGATATTCCACTCGGCTTTAAAAATTTCTATATCGATCTCAAAGTGGCATATGACTTGTGAAATAAGTGCTGCCCGCACTTTGTCTTCGTCGTTCAATGCCATGCCTTTAACAATGGGCTTTTGTCCGTCATCTATTATTTTGTAGTAAGCTGGTAGCTCTTTTTCATGCTGCCATAGCACACCATTAACCTGGCTAATAGAGGACACGCCCAAGCCTAGTAATGCGTCCTGACCGCCTGTGGTGTAACCCTGGAAGTTACGCTGTAAGCGACCTTCGCGTTGGGCAATGGCTAAGCCGTCGTCTTTTTTAGCAAAGTGATCCATGCCAATAAACTGATAGCCCGCGTCGTTGAGCTGAGTAATGGCTTGTTCGAGCAAGCTTAACTTAACTGACGGCTGTGGAATGGACTCTTCCGATATTTTCTTCTGCCCAGCGAAGCGCTGTGGTAAATGCGCGTAGCTAAATACGGAAATACGATCGGGGCTCATTTCAATGACCTGCTCTATCGACTTCTTAAAGGTCTCCGGGCGCTGGTACGGCAGGCCATAAATTAAGTCGAGGTTAATTGAGTCAAAGCCCAGTTCTTTGCTGAGTTTTAACTGATGTGCAATAAGATCGACATCCTGCACGCGGTTAATGGCAATTTGTACCTTCTTATCAAAGTCCTGTACGCCATAACTGACACGGTTAAATCCAAGATCACGCAGGTGATACAGTTTTTCATCGCTGCAACTGCGCGGATCTATTTCAATGCTCACCTCTGGGTTTTCGGCAAAGGTAAAATGTTGATGAATCGAGCTCATCAGTCGTGTCAGTTGTTTCTCGGTCAAAAAGGTAGGCGTTCCCCCGCCTAAGTGAATTTGACGAATTTTCTTGTTTTTAACTGATGGCTGATACATCGCCATTTCTTGTGCGAGGTAGTCTAAGTATTTGTCTGCTTTATGCTGGTGGCGGGTAATAATCTTGTTACAGCCACAGTAATAGCAGAGTTTATGACAAAATGGTAAGTGTAGATATAAGCACAGTTCATCGCCGGTCGTCTTCAGTGCATTGGCGATGCGATCTTGAGAAAACTGTTCAGACAACATTAATGCCGTCGGATATGATGTGTATCTGGGGCCGTTAATATTGTATTTTTCGATTAACTTCTTATCCCAAATGATTGTGCTCATAACTACCTATTGACGTGCTTCAAAATAGCTTAACTAATTGAGAGGTATTGTTTCACTTTTCTCTTTGTAAATAAAATCACTAAAACGATCACCGATTAAWTAAATAATCTTTGGTAGCTTTTGGTGTACCTCGATAGTGTCTAAAAAATTTTTGAGATGTAACCCTAATTCGGTATTTCCTTTTACCATTAATTTTCGGTTGAAAAATAACGTATCAGGGTCAACCTTGTTGTAGATCAATAAAATAAGCGCATCACCGGTTGCTGATAGCGTTACGTCAGGTTCCTGAGGCCCTCTGAGTGCTTTTATTTTTTCGTTTTTAAGAGTAAAAAACATAGAAAGATCAATGTCTTTAACATTAATCTCAATGATCCTTTCAGCGATAAAACTAAGCTCTCCTTTTATTTTCTCCTCTTTAAATAGCTGGTTTAAAACCTTTTCTATGCTGAAGTTTACAATTGGATCTGGGATTGAATTTTTAATTGGCTGGATTATTTTAGGTATGGCATCTACCCATTTGTTGGTACTCATGATTCGCTCCTCGTGAAATAACAAAAAAGATGTTATCAATACTATAATGAATAAACAAATTGCGCACCACAAAACAACTAAATAGAGGTTTGAATGGAATTGCTTTGCCCGGCTGGAAGTATTCCGGCATTAAAAGCGGCTATCGAAAATGGAGCCGATGCGGTTTACGTTGGTTTGAAAGATGAAACCAACGCGAGACACTTTGTGGGCCTTAATTTGGACCAACTGAAGCTGTCAGAAGCAGCTGATTATGTGCATCGGCACGGTAAAAAGCTGCATGTTGCTATCAACACGTTCGCGCATGCCAACAGCTGGGAGAAGTGGCGCCAGGCGGTCGATGATGCCGTTCTGGCTGGTGCAGACGTACTGATTATTGCCGATCTGGCTGTGTTGGCTTATGCCGCCGAACGCTACCCGAAAGTAGAAACGCACTTATCGGTGCAGGCGTCGGCGACCAATGCCGAGGCAATTCGTTTTTATCAACAATACGGTGTGAAACGAGTGGTACTGCCTCGTGTACTATCGATGCAGCAAGTCCGTGCACTTGCGCGAACAACGGACGTTGAACTCGAAGTTTTTGCGTTCGGAAGTTTGTGCATTATGGCGGAAGGGCGTTGCTACCTAAGCTCATACCTGACCGGCGAGTCGCCCAATACCGCGGGTGCCTGCTCGCCTGCTGCTTTTGTTGAGTGGGACGAGCAAGACAACAAACTGGAGTCACGGTTAAACGGCGTGCTGATAGACCGTTTTGCTGAAAACGAAAAAGCGGGCTATCCGACGCTCTGTAAAGGACGCTTCTCCGTCGACGACGAGGTCTATAATGTTCTGGAAGAGCCCACGAGTTTGAACACCTTGAGCCTACTACCGCAGTTACACAAAGAGGGCATTACCTCACTCAAAATAGAAGGCCGTCAGCGCAGTCCTGCCTATGTCTCACAAATTACCCGAGTCTGGCGCCAGGCTATTGATGCCGTAATGGCCGACCCTGATGGTTTTGAGGTTGTTGACAATTGGAACTCGGTTCTTGCATCGCTCTCAGAGGGTAGTCAAACCACGCTCGGTGCGTATCATCGGAAATGGAAGTAATGATATGAAATTTTCTCTAGGGCCGATTCTTTACTTTTGGCCAAAAAAACAAGTCATGGATTTTTACCGCGAAGCCGCTGACTCTAACGTCGAGCATGTGTATTTGGGTGAAACCGTGTGTAGTAAACGCCGCGAGCTTAAGCTTGACGATTACCTTGAAATTGCACACATGCTCAGGGAAGCCGGTAAGAAAGTGACGCTATCAACTATGACGTTGCTGGAAGCCCCGGCCGAGTTGCGGGAGCTGGGTAAATATTGTGACAACGGCGAATTTGAGGTCGAAGCCAACGATGTCAGCGCTATTAGTCTGTTACAGGAGCAAGGACTGAACTTCACTGCTGGGCCGGCCATTAACATCTACAATCACCAAAGCCTGCGTCGTTTAATTGATATGGGCATGAACCGTTGGGTAGCACCTTTTGAGCTGTCGCGTGACTGGTTGCAGGATATTTTGCAGCAAAAGGTCATTGAAAGCGTGCGTGACTGCTTCGATGTTGAGGTATTCTCGTTTGGGCATATGCCGCTTGCCTGGTCGGGTCGCTGTTTTACTGCGCGATCTGAAAACCGCCCGAAAGATCAGTGTGAGCTGTGCTGCATCAAGTACCCCGAAGGGCGTGAAGTGAAAAGCCAGGAAGGACAGCAAGTGTTTGTACTTAACGGCATTCAAACCCAATCGGGGACTCGTTATAACCTGATAAACCAACTTCCGAGTATGCAGGGGTTAGTGGATATCGTCCGTATTAGTCCGCAACCACAAGGCACTTTTGACTGGCTAGATCGTTTCCGTAACAATGTTGATGGCGATCATCCCGTAAAATTGGGCAGCAAAGAAAGTAACGGCTATTGGTTACAGCTTGCCGGGTTACTGACGGCATAAATACACGGAATTAAGAGACAAAAGGGCAATTATGTCAGACGATATCGCACGTATTGGTGTTATTACGGTCAGCGACCGCGCCAGTCGAGGGCAATATGAGGATGTCTCAGGTCCGGCTATTGAAGAGACATTAAATGACTACTTAACGTCTTCGTGGCAGCCGGTGTATCGGGTTATTGAAGATGAACAATCGCTGATTGAACAGACCATAAAAGACTTAGTCGACAAAGAAGGCTGTTGTCTGGTGGTGACCACCGGTGGTACTGGCCCGGCTAAACGCGATGTCACTCCCGAGGCAACTGAGGCAGTTTGCGACCGCATGATGCCGGGCTTTGGGGAGCTGATGCGACAAGAGTCGTTAAAGTACGTACCAACCGCCATTCTCTCTCGCCAAACTGCGGGTTTACGCGGCTCATCGCTAATTATCAACTTACCTGGTAAGCCAAAAGCCATTCGTCAGTGCTTAGACGCGGTATTTCCGGCAGTGCCTTATTGCATTGACCTTATGGAAGGCCCTTATTTGGAGTGTAACGAAACGGTGATTAAACCCTTCCGTCCTAAAAAATAAGAGCTACAGTGATTTCTGGTGTATGAGCCAAAAAGAATGCGGTGTGAGTTGTTGATTGGTATCACCAGATCAACAACCTCAGCTTTTTAGAGAAGGTTTTAGCCGCAGACATATCGGCGATGATTGATAAATGAACACTCATGTGCTCGCCTTGGGTTGCCATGCGCAAGCCAAATTGAGTATCGATTAGATTAAAGTATTCCTTAACCTGAATGCTGATACTTGGAAAGATGGTTCAAACCGTAAAACAGAGTGTAGACGCCAGTGTTGATAACACCAGCGAGTAATTGCGTTGGCCACCTGTTGCTGATAGGGGGCATCGAAGACCTCCAGTTATATCCGTTTAAGTCAGACACCTAAACTTTACTGTGAGTTTCGATAAAATGCTTTATTATCAGTCATCTATATTCACTTTGCAAAGTTAACGCTACCCAAAAATAGGCATAGCAAAATCAAAGCGCAAAGATTGTTTTTTAGCAGTTAGCTATTCTTTTAGAGGTGGTTTCGCGAACACRATAAACCGGCAAATCAACTAAGGATACTAACTTATTTTCGGCGTTAGAACGCTATTTTTTTACGTTTAAAACATATATTATAAATACATCTTTAAAG
>NZ_MUFG01000042.1:0-14924 GCF_001996065.1 Salinivibrio sp. MA351
AGAAATTTTATCTTTTATTTTCAACCCTCAGGCTGGAAACAAAACCTCTTTTTGACTCCCCTAACGCTTGGCGTTAAGTGGACGGCTATCTTAATCTTTTAAAAACTCACGTCAAGCGTTTATTTTTATTTGATTTTTTACGTCAACATGGCGCTGAGCGCTTGCCCTGTGTGCCGTGTCGATGGAGGCGCATTATAGAGAAGTTGATCGCCTTAGCAAGAGGGAAAAGCGACTTTTTTTGCAAAAAGCCGCCGTTCGGTCAAAGAACCAGCGCTATGGGCTAAAACTGAGCAAATTGATCAGTAAATGCTTTCACTTTTTGCCAATCGGTATATTCCACTTCCTTACTCGTATCCGTCTCGCCGCCGGTAATATGCATAATCAAGCGAATCATCATACGATCGAACCATTTATAGCGCGGATAGTAGAGGGCCCCGGCGAACACGCCATGCAACTGAGGCGTCCATGGCGACTTTTCTAGAAACTTACGACTATAGGCGCTCGTTTCTGCGGTATCTTTACCAGGTTTACGCGCGGTTAAATTGACACTAAAAAAGCCCGCTTTCACTCGGTTTAGCTGTTCGCTGTGCGTATCGATAAATTGATAGAGCTTTTTATTGAAGTGGCCATAACGAATCGATGCTCCGATTAACACCCGATCATATTGGGTAAGATCGAGTGTTGGCACTTGATGGAGATCGCTCACGTCACACTGCGCACGTTCTCCAAGCTGACTCTCTATATAATGTAGAATCTTCTTAGTTTGCCCTTCCCGACTTGAGTGTAACAGCAGCACTTTCTGCGTTGCGTTGCTCATTGCTTCTCCTTCCCCTGTTTAGCTACGCCAAAAAGTGGGGGTAAATAAAACCAGTAATGTGAATATCTCTAAACGACCAAACAGCATCGCCAGGATCAGTACCCATTTCGCTGTGTCATTAATATCACCAAAGTGAGCAGCCACTTCGCCCAAGCCTGGGCCGAGATTATTGAGTGTGGCCGCCACAGCCGAAAAAGCGGTCAGCTCTTCGATGCCGGTTGCAATTAACGCAAGCATACAGATCACAAAGACCAACGCATAGGCGGAGAAAAATCCCCATACCGCGTCGACGACTTGTTGACGTAAGGCTTTGTTGCCCACCTTAATCGTATACACTGCACGGGGATGGACTAAGCGCTTAAGCTCGCGCGTACCTTGTAGTGAAAGCAATAAGATACGAATGACTTTCATCCCCCCACCTGTTGAGCCTGCACACCCGCCGATAAAGGAAGTGAATAACAAGAGAACAGGTAAAAACAGCGGCCAATGAGCAAATGTCGTCGTGGTATAGCCTGCGGTGGTTGAAATAGATACCGACTGAAATAATGCTTGAGTGAAGGTTTCAGTGGAACTGTCATAGACTTGATGGCCACTAAGCATGGTGAAGACGACCAGCCATAGTAGGAATTGAATAAGTAAAAACGCGCGAAATTCGGGATCACGTAAGTAAAACTTTAGATTAAGCCCGTTATTAGCAAACGCCGCAAAGTGCAGCGAAAAGTTACACGCTGATATTAACAAAAAGACCACGGTGATCAGGTTTACGGCCGTACTGTCAAAGTGACCGATACTTCCGTCATGGGTTGAAAAACCGCCAATTGCAACGGTTGAAAAGCTATGCCCAATCGCATCAAACGCTGACATACCGGCCAACCAATAGGCTAACGCGCAGCTGACCGTCAGTGTCAGATAAATGTACCAAAGGACTTTCGCGGTTTCGGCTATCCTGGGCGTCATTTTGGTATCTTTGACCGGCCCTGGGATCTCTGCACGATAAAGCTGCATGCCCCCGATGCCAAGTACGGGAAGAATCGCCACCGCTAAGACGATAATCCCCATTCCGCCCAGCCATTGAAGCAGCTGGCGGTAAAATAAAATGGCCTTGGGCAACTCATCCAGACCAACAATCACGGTCGCCCCTGTCGTCGTTAACCCCGAAAAGGACTCAAAAAACGCCTCACTGACCGATAAATCAGGCTGTTCCGACAACATCAGCGGCACAGAGCCTGCGCTGCCGATCACCGTCCAGAACAGCACGACAATTAAAAAGCCATCGCGCGCTTTGAGTTCATGCCGGTAATCACGGTTTGGAAACCAAAGCAATCCCCCCCCCGCCAGCAGTAAGAAAAATGTCAATACAAACGGGAGCCCAGCACCGTCACGGTAAATAAAAGCCACCAGCGCAGGGGCTAGCATGGTAATGCTGAACAGGGCCAGTAGAAGTCCGACGATGCGGGTAATGGAACGAAATTGCATAGCCTGACGTGGCCCTCTTATCAGCGACAGCCTTTTACTGCCGTCTCATCGTTACACGTAAAGCAGGCTAAATGCCTGACGTTAATTATTGATGTTCTGTCGAGCAAGCTTGTGCCTGCCCACGAGTTTGATTTTTTAGCGCATCAAGAAAACCTTCGATGAATCGCGCATCAATACGGACAGCTAGCTGCACATTATGACTGAACGCAGCATCAAGCTGAATGCCATGGTACTGCTTTAGTAGCGCCTCGATAGTATCAATGTGAGCATATTCACAGCTTATTGTGTAAGGAACCGTGACAGCAACCTCACGCGTTGTTAATAAGCTTAGCGCTTGTTGCACACTGGTACCGTATGCTTTCACTAAGCCCCCGGTACCCAGTTTGATCCCACCGAAATAACGGACAACCACCGCACAGACCTCTCCGACTTTTGCGCCCGACAGTTGCGCAAGCATTGGTTTACCTGCGGTTCCTGCGGGCTCGCCATCGTCACCACAGCCCCATTGTACCGATGATTCGGGTCTTCCCGCGACGAAGGCCCAACAATGATGGCGCGCATCAGGGTAAGCGTTGCGTAAAGATTGAATAAACTGCTTCGCGTCTGCCTCACCCGGTGTGTGAGCAAGATAGGTGATAAATCGGCTCTTTTTTATTTCAAGCTCGTGCCTGACAGTCTCTGCAGGAACCGCATAAGGCGTGATCGGCATAATGATATAATCCTTCAGTTTCTACCTTGCACTTTATCATATCTCCGCTTCTTCTACAGGGACGCCCATGCAGTAAAAACAATCCACGCCACATATTTTAAACATTCGTTTAACTTTTGGTTGTCATTTATTATAACAATGATCCACACTAGAGCTCATCTGGTCTAACCAGAACAGTATTCAACCAGGATGGTACGGCCAACGTGGAGAAAAACCATGATCTACCAAGGAGATAACCTTTCAGTTCGTGCATTGGAAAACGGCATTGTAGAACTGACACTGGACAGCCAGGGTTCTGTCAACAAACTGGATCTGTCGACGCTAGAAAGCTTAGACCGAGCCCTCGACGCCTTAGCAGGCCGAGAAGATGTAAAGGGGCTCATGCTCACATCTGCAAAGTCGGCCTTTATTGTCGGCGCCGATATCACCGAGTTTCTCGGTTTATTTGCCAAGCCCGACCAAGAGCTCTCTGATTGGGTGTCGCGCGCGAACGCAATCTTCAATCGTTTAGAAGACCTCCCCTATCCGACGATCAGCGCCGTCAACGGCCATGCCTTAGGGGGCGGCTGCGAGTGTATTCTTTCTACCGATTTACGTGTTGCAAGCTCTGACGCACGGATTGGTCTCCCCGAAACCAAACTGGGTATTATGCCTGGGTTTGGTGGCACTGTGCGCTTACCGCGTTTAGTGGGTGCCGATACGGCGATGGAAATTATCACTGCAGGTAAAGAAAAACGCGCCGCGGCAGCGCTCAAAGAAGGATTAGTGGATGCCGTCGTTGAAGTAGATAACCTTCGTGACGCGGCAATCAGTATGCTCACTCAAGCCATCAATGAAAAAATTGATTGGCAAGGCCGTCGTCAGCAGAAAAAACAACCATTGGGGCTAAACCGCACAGAAGCCGCCATGAGTTTTACTATGGCTAAAGGTATGGTGGCTCAGGTAGCCGGTAAGCACTATCCAGCGCCAATGACTGCCGTGACGGCCATTGAAGAGGCGGCCGGCATGACACGCGATGAGGCACTCAAGGTCGAAAATCGCTATTTCGTGAAACTGGCAAAAACCGACGTTGCTCAAGCCTTAGTCGGGATTTTCCTCAATGATCAAGTGATCAAAGGCAAGGCGAAAAAAGCCGCTAAACAAGGGAAAGATACCCAGCGTGGTGCCGTTCTAGGTGCAGGTATTATGGGCGGCGGCATCGCCTACCAATCGGCCCTAAAAGGCGTGCCTGTGATGATGAAAGACATTGCACAAGCATCGCTAGATTTGGGCATGAAAGAGGCCACCAAGCTACTCAATAAGCAACTCGAACGCGGTCGTATCGATGGCTTTAAAATGGGCCAAGTGCTGTCGTCAATCACCCCAAGTCTACACTATGCCGGCATTGAACATAGCGATGTAGTTGTTGAGGCTGTGGTAGAGAACCCTAAAATCAAAGCCAGTGTTCTCAAAGAGGTAGAAGAGCAAGTGAGTGCGGATGCGGTAATTGCATCGAATACCTCCACCATTCCTATCAATACGTTGGCCAAGTCAATGGCGCGCCCAGAAAACTTCTGTGGCATGCATTTCTTTAACCCCGTCCACCGCATGCCGTTGGTCGAGGTGATCCGAGGCGAAAAGACCTCCGATGAAACCATTGCCCGTGTGGTTGCCTATGCAGCGAAAATGGGCAAATCACCGGTTGTTGTCAATGACTGTCCCGGGTTTTTCGTCAACCGCGTACTCTTCCCCTATTTCCATGCCTTTAGCCTTCTTCTTCGTGACGGTGTGGATTTCCAACGCATCGATAAGATTATGGAGAAGCAATTTGGCTGGCCAATGGGCCCTGCCTACTTACTCGACGTGGTTGGTATCGATACCGCGCACCACGCGCAAGCGGTGATGGCAGAAGGCTTTCCTGATCGCATGAGTAAATCTGGTCGTGATGCGATTGATGTGATGTTCGACGCCGAGCGTTTCGGTCAAAAGAACGGCAAGGGTTTCTATCGCTACTCTATCGATAAAAAAGGGAAGCCGAAAAAAGAAGCTGATGAGGCCGTACCTGGGTTACTTGCCTCCGTGATCGAGGGGAATCAGTCAGATATCAGTGATGAAGATATAATTGCTCGTATGATGGTGCCGATGGTCAATGAAGTGGCACGTTGTCTCGAAGAAAACATTATCGCCTCTCCTGCTGAAGCAGATATCGCCTTGGTCTATGGCATTGGTTTTCCGCCATTCCGCGGTGGTGCTTTCCGTTATGTTGATACTCTGGGTGTTGATCACTATGTCGCAATGGCAGACAAATTCTCTGATCTTGGCGCCTTGTATCATGTCCCAACGGATATGAAACGTCGTGCGGGCGACAAACAGGCTTACTTTGATGTGACCCCGGTCAACGCACCGCAATCAGCCTAAGGTTAAGGAGAGAACAATGAACAATGTAGTGATCGTTGACTGTATTCGTACACCAATGGGCCGCTCTAAAGGCGGTGTATTTCGCAATGTACGCGCGGAGGACTTATCGGCGCACTTGATGAAATCCTTACTGACTCGCAACCCAGCAGTCGAAAGCAGCGCAATTGAAGATATTTATTGGGGCTGTGTCCAGCAAACGCTAGAACAAGGCTTTAATATTGCGCGTAATGCCGCTTTATTAGCGGGGATCCCACACTCCGTTGGTGCTACCACCGTCAACCGCCTGTGTGGTTCGTCGATGCAAGCGCTACACGATGCAGCGCGTGCAATCATGGTTGGCGATGGTGACACCTTCATGATTGGGGGCGTGGAGCATATGGGACACGTGCCGATGAACCATGGCGTCGACTTCCATCCTGGTTTGTCTAAATCGGTTGCAAAAGCAGCAGGTATGATGGGGCTTACTGCAGAAATGCTTGGTCGTATGCATGGTATTAGCCGCCAAATGCAAGACGAGTTTGCTGCTCGCTCTCATGCGCGTGCTCACGCAGCCACGGTAGAAGGGCGTTTTAGACAAGAGATAGCCCCTATCGAAGGCCATGATGCCAACGGTCTACTGACTCTGGTTGAAGATGATGAGGTGATTCGTCCAGAAACCACGGTTGAAAGCTTGGCCAACCTGCGCCCCGCCTTTGACCCTGTTACGGGCACAGTGACGGCGGGTACTTCATCGGCGCTATCAGATGGCGCATCAGCAATGCTAGTGATGAGCGAAGAAAAAGCCAAATCACTCGGGCTCCCTATTCGAGCACGCATTCGTGCGATGAGCGTTGCCGGCTGTGATCCATCAATTATGGGTTATGGCCCAGTGCCAGCCACCCAAAAAGCACTGAAACGCGCTGGATTGAGTATCGATGATATTGATCTTGTGGAGCTGAACGAAGCATTTGCCGCGCAATCACTACCTTGCGTCAAAGATCTCGGCCTGATGGATAAAGTCGATGAAAAGGTCAATCTCAATGGCGGCGCCATTGCCTTGGGTCACCCATTAGGCTGTTCAGGTGCACGCATCTCGACCACCTTGTTGCATCAAATGGAGCGTCAAGATGCCACCTTAGGGTTGGCAACCATGTGTATTGGTTTGGGTCAAGGGATTGCCACCGTGTTCGAACGCGTGTAATGCCTTCTTCGTGACGATAAAAGAGCGGTGTTTACCGCTCTTTTTTTTGGGTTGCGTCTAACGGCGTTCAATCGCATAGTGATTGATATAACGCAAGTGGTCGATTATTCGCTCGGCCTAGTATGGCCGCTCACTTATTCCAACCGGGAGAATGCCATGTTTAACGCGCTTGTCCTCGAACAACACGAAAAACAAACCCTCGCCAACATCACCGCCTTAGCAGAGAGTGATCTCCCTGACGGCAATGTTACCGTCGATATTGACTATAGTTCACTCAATTACAAAGATGGCCTCGCCATTACCGGCAAAGGGAAAATTGTGCGCCAATTTCCGATGGTGCCAGGTATTGATTTTGCTGGCACGGTTGCAGACAGCCAGCACCCAGACTATCAACCTGGAGATAAAGTGGTGCTGACCGGCTGGGGCGTCGGTGAAGGCCACTGGGGTGGCATGGCTGAGAAAGCGCGCGTTAACGGTGATTGGTTAGTCCCCTTAGCCGAAGGGCTGACTGAACAACAAGCCATGATGGTCGGCACCGCTGGGTTGACTGCCATGTTATGCGTACAAGCCTTGATTGATGGCGGCGTTAAGCCAGAAGACGGCAAAGTATTAGTCACGGGCGCCAGTGGTGGCGTAGGCTCTGTCGCCGTCACCTTATTACATGCTCTAGGTTATCGCGTCAGTGCTGTCACTGGCCGCCTAGACGCAAACCAAACCTGGCTTGAACAGCTTGGTGCCGATGATGTTTTACCGCGCGACGCATTTAGCGCCCCTGGGCGCCCGCTTGATAAACAACACTGGGCTGGTGCAGTTGATACCGTCGGCAGTCAAATGCTCGCCAACGTGCTGTCACAAATTCAGTATGGTGGTACGGTCGCTGCATGTGGCCTTGCCGGTGGCTTTGACCTCCCTGCCACCGTCATGCCATTTATTTTGCGGAATGTACGCTTGCAAGGAGTGGACTCTGTCTCTTGCCCGAGACCACAACGGCTCGCCGCATGGCAGTCACTCACCAAGCTGTTACCCGCACGCTACTTTGAACAAGCGTGCCACACTATCGCCCTGGCCCAGACGCCAGCGTACGCCGATAAAATCATCAATGGCGAAATAAAAGGCCGCGTGGTGATTGATATCACCAAGCAAGACTAACCATAAACGCAAGATTCATCATATGACACAAGGTCAATACTCAGCGAGATATTGGCCTTGTTTCCGTTACTGGTTTTCTCTGAATAACAGGCAAAAAAAATCCCGCTCTGAAAGCGGGGAAGCCCAAGAAAACTAGGGAGTGAGAGTGAGTGTCGCTGTTGAGTGAGTTAGCTAGCCTTGCGAAGAATCTGTTGGCTGAACGGTCAATGTTTCCATCAATAACCCCAGCGCAGACACCAGCAATGCTAAAGTCGTTAATAGAGCGTGACCTTGACTATGCGCTAAGTCTAAAAAAGCAAGGGCGCTCAATCCTGTATAAGCCAATACACGGTAGCCATAAGTAAAACCAAATTGTTGCTCGTTTACTTTTCTCATGCCACTCGCCATTCGTTAACGACTTGTTAATTAATTTACACAATAATTTTACAATCACAACCCTATTTGAATAATTCTGACTCGTAAGTATGATCAGGTCGACATTTTTTGAGGACACCGACATGACGACGCTTTTTAACCATGCTGATCATCAGCTTGATGCTTTAGGGTTGCGCTGCCCTGAACCTGTAATGATGGTACGTAAGCGTATCCGCCATATGGATGACGGTCAGACCTTGCTTATCACCGCTGATGATCCCTCTACGACACGAGATATTCCGAGTTTTTGTCGCTTTATGGACCATACCCTGGTCGCTGCCCAAACAGAGACCGTGCCGTTTCAATTTTTGATCAAAAAAGGGCTGGCATAATGCCAACCCTTATACCAATTCATCATTGTCCTGCGTTAACTCAGTAGATACCAGGTATCGAGTACAGCCAATGCCGCAAACATGGCCGCGGCAAGCGCGCGTACCAACGCAAATGGCACATGGCGCTGAATCTTATCGCCGGCTAAAACCACGGGAACATTGGCTAACAGCATCCCAATGGTAGAACCAATCACCACAATCCACAGTGCATCATTAAACTGTGCCCCCAGTGCCGTGGTCGCCAATTGGGTTTTATCCCCTATTTCAGCGACAAAAAAGGCGGTAAAACTGGCCCAAAATGCACTCTTTCCCTGTATGCCTTCATCCTCAAGCTTATCTGGGATCAGCATCCAAACCGCCATCACACTAAAACTGATAATCAAAATGACGTGTAAAACGGTGTCTGTTAGAACGTCTGCGGCCACCACACCAAGCCATGCGGCTATTGCATGGTTAACCAAAGTGGCTAATAGAATGGCACTGACAATCACCGCGGGTTTTCGAAACCGGGTCGCCAACGCCAAAGATAGTAACTGGGTTTTATCCCCTATTTCCGCCAAGGTGACGGTGGAAATAGAAATAGCAAGAACGCTCATGACAATGCTCATCTGGGGCAGGGCTTATTATGATTCAACCACGACAACACACACGCCCCACCCCGGTTCGTGCGATTGTCGTTGGTCTCGTCAAGCCCAGAGCACCATAAAGGTGGGCTTGCAATCACCATGAAGATTTTGCTTCAACTATGTTGATGATTGCCCCACTGACTGTGCAGTGGTCGACTACTCCCCAAGACGGCGCTAGTTTACGATTTGAACAATCATTTGGCAACGTCTATTCATCCATATTACCGCTGTATCGATAAGTCGGTTAAAGACGCACAAAAATCCGCCAGCCCCCTACTGCTTGAGCGCGCTGCGAGTTATAATTGCCAGCTATTTTCTCCATTCATCAACTCGCGCGAACCTGACAATGCATAAATTCGATATCAAAACCTTTCAGGGTATGATCCTCGCGCTGCAGGATTATTGGGCCCAGCAAGGCTGTACCATTGTTCAGCCGCTAGACATGGAAGTGGGGGCGGGAACCTCCCACCCGATGACATGCTTGCGTGCCCTTGGACCAGAACCGATCGCAGCGGCTTACGTTCAACCTTCTCGTCGTCCAACCGATGGTCGTTATGGTGAGAACCCAAACCGTTTGCAGCACTATTATCAATTTCAAACCATTCTCAAACCATCACCCGACAATATTCAGGAGCTCTATCTAGGCTCTCTGCGTGTGTTAGGTATTGATCCCGAAGTCCACGACATTCGCTTTGTCGAAGATAAC
Organism: Salinivibrio sp. MA351; assembly: GCF_001996065.1. Taxonomy (NCBI): domain Bacteria; kingdom Pseudomonadati; phylum Pseudomonadota; class Gammaproteobacteria; order Vibrionales; family Vibrionaceae; genus Salinivibrio; species Salinivibrio sp. MA351. The sequence goes on from NZ_MUFG01000042.1 coordinate 9,807, forward strand.
TGGGAAAACCCAACGCTTGGCGCTTGGGGCCTAGGCTGGGAAGTGTGGCTTAACGGAATGGAAATTACCCAGTTTACCTACTTCCAGCAAGTCGGTGGTCTGGAGTGCAAACCCGTTACCGGCGAAATCACTTATGGTATCGAGCGCCTGGCCATGTACATCCAAGAAGTCGACTCTGTCTATGACTTAATCTGGACTGATGGTCCGTTTGGCAAAGTGACCTACGGCGATATTTTCCATCAAAACGAGGTGGAGCAGTCGACCTACAACTTTGAACATGCTGATGTTGACTTTCTGTTCCGCTACTTTGATCAGTGCGAAGCCGAAAGTACCAAGCTCTTGGATCTCGAGCAGCCGCTCCCCTTGCCTGCTTATGAGCAGATCCTAAAGGCTGGTCATGCGTTTAACCTACTGGATGCGCGAAAAGCCATCTCAGTGACTGAACGCCAACGCTATATTTTACGCATTCGTACCCTGACTAAGCGGGTTGCTGAGGCGTACTATGCATCACGCGAAGCACTGGGCTTCCCCATGTGCCGCCACACTCAATAAGGGAGCATCATGGCAACGCAAAATTTCCTGATAGAGCTAGGTACGGAAGAGCTACCCCCGACAGCATTGCGCACACTGGCTGAAGCCTTCGCAAGTCAGTTTGAAGCGCAACTAAAAGACGCTGACCTGAGCCACCAAGGTGTTACTTGGTATGCATCACCTCGCCGGCTGGCGTTAAAAGTGGCCGCTTTGAGCGATCGCCAACCCGATAAGGTCGTAGAAAAACGCGGACCCGCGGTCAGCGCTGCTTTTGACGCCGACGGCAATCCCACCAAAGCCGCCATGGGTTGGGCACGCGGTAATGGTATTGATGTCAGCGAAGCTGAACGCTTAAAAACCGATAAAGGTGAGTGGCTGCTTTATCGTCAACACGTTCCTGGCCAAGCCATTGACACTTTGCTGCCCGTGCTAGCCGATAACGCGCTAAACAAGTTGCCTATTCCTAAACCCATGCGCTGGGGTGATAAAGACACCCAGTTTATCCGCCCGGTGAAAACCTTGGTAATGCTATACGGCGAAACCTTAATTGAAGGCACGATTTTGGGCGTTGCATCCGACCGTGTTATTCGTGGTCACCGCTTCATGGGTGAGCCGAATTTAACCCTGGCTCACGCCGATCACTACCCTGAGCGTCTCGAACGGGAAGGCAAAGTGATGGCGGATTATGAAAAGCGTAAGGCATTGATTATTAGAGATGCCAAAGCAGCCGCGGACGCAGTGGGCGGAATGGCTGAGCTGGATGAAGACTTGGTCGAAGAAGTCACCTCATTGGTAGAATGGCCGGTAGTACTGACCGCCTCTTTCGAGAACAAATATCTCAAAGTACCGTCTGAAGCGCTGGTGTACACGATGAAAGGCGACCAAAAGTACTTTCCAGTGTATGACGCCAACGGCGAGCTACTGCCTAAGTTTATCTTTGTTTCTAACATTGAATCGAAAGATCCGACACAGGTTATCTCAGGGAACGAAAAAGTCGTACGCCCTCGCCTCGCGGATGCGGAGTTCTTCTTTGATACTGATCGCAAGCGCCCATTGATTGATCGCCTGCCAGAGCTTGATAGCGCGGTATTCCAAAAACAATTAGGTACCATTAAAGATAAAACCGACCGTATTACTGCACTTGCAGGACAGATTGCAGAGCGTATCGGTGCCGACAAAGCACACACCGAGCGCGCTGGCCAACTGGCAAAGTGTGACTTAATGACCTCAATGGTGTTTGAGTTTACCGAAACGCAAGGCGTGATGGGCATGCACTACGCACGTCATGATGGTGAACCAGAAGCGGTTTCGCTAGCACTGAACGAGCAATATTGGCCGCGCTTTGCCGGTGATAAGCTACCTACGACGCCAGTATCGTCAGCCGTTGCAATGGCCGACAAAATGGATACCATCGTCGGTATCTTTGGTATTGGCCAAGCACCAAAAGGGAGTGATCCATTCGCCCTACGCCGTGCTGCTCTCGGTGTGCTACGTATTATCGTTGAAAACGGCTATCAGCTGGATTTAGTCGACCTCATTCGCGACGCCAAAGCCCAATACGATGATCGCCTCACCCATAAAGAAGTAGAGACCGAGGTCTTAGACTTTATGCTAGGCCGTTTCCGCAGCTGGTATCAAGATATGGGCTATAGCGTCGATATTATCCAAGCGGTATTAGCGCGCCGTCCAACCAAGCCTGCCGATTTCGATAGCCGTGTGAAAGCCGTTTCTCATTTCCGTAGCTTGGACGAAGCAGAAGCCTTGGCCGCCGCCAACAAACGTGTTGGCAATATCCTTGCGAAGTACGACGGCGAGCTGCCCAGCACAGTCGATAGCAGCTTACTACAAGAAGACGCTGAAAAAGCACTGGCGGATGTAGTGGCAGAAAAAGCCGCTGCGGTTAAGCCTTTGTTTGCTGACAGCGATTATCAAGGCGCGTTGACCGAACTGGCGCAATTGCGCACACCGGTTGATACCTTCTTTGATAATGTGATGGTCATGGCCGATGACCCAGCACTGAAGGCCAACCGTTTAGCGATGCTTCACCTTATCCGTGAGCAGTTCCTCAACGTGGCAGATATCTCGGTACTGCAAAAATAGCCCCATCGAAGGCGTTATCAAACCCCGCACTAGCGGGGTTTTTTATGCTAATCCTGGTTATGTTTCACGTGAAACACTAGGCCTATAACCACGATGAATGCTTCGCATCAGTGTACTTACTTCTTCGTTTTACTCTCAACCTAACCTTCCCAGATAGTGGCATATCAACGCTGTACTGATAACGTAACAACCCTGTCAACCACCGGACTTAAAGAGCGTTCGATAACAGCCTCACAACGCTTTCTTTTTCACAAACAATTGTTGTATGTTGATGGCAGCTTAACCAAAACAATGACATAAATATTTGAAGGCAGTAATCATGGAAGTCACTCACTTTGGCGAGAAACTCGCTAACCACTCGGGTATCACCCAGTTAATGGACGATTTGAATGATGGCTTACGTAATCCAGATGCGATTATGCTCGGTGGCGGTAACCCCGCTGCGATACCGGAAATGCTCGATTACTTCAAAACACTGAGCCAATCGATGCTGGATGATGGTAGCCTCGTCCATGCCATGGCCAACTATGATGGCCCACAAGGTAAGTCGGCATTACTGAATGCCCTCGCCGAGCTTCTCAATAAGACCTATGGGTGGCAGCTTTCCAGTAAAAACATCATGCTCACCAACGGTAGTCAAAGTGCGTTCTTTTATCTGTTTAACCTTTTAGCGGGACGTTATTCAGACGGCAGCCATAAAAAGATTTTACTACCCTTGGCGCCTGAATATATTGGCTATGGCGATGCAGGGATCAGCGACGATATCTTTGTTAGCTACCAACCTGACATTGAGTTAATGGATAATCGACAGTTTAAATATCATGTCGACTTTAGTCGCTTAACCATTGATGACAGCATTGGTGCTATCTGTGCCTCTCGGCCGACCAACCCAACCGGTAATGTGCTCACTGATAGCGAGATCCAGCAGCTTGATAAACTCGCTCGCGAGCATAACATTCCATTGATTATCGATAACGCCTACGGTACGCCGTTCCCTGATATTATCTTTGAAGATGTTGCCCCGTTTTGGAACGACAATACTATTCTTTGCTCTAGCCTCAGCAAGCTAGGGTTACCCGGGGTGCGTTGCGGGATCGTGATCGCCAACGAAGATGTCATCCAAGCCATGTCAAATATCAACGGCATCGTTAGCCTATCGCCAAACAGTGTCGGACCGGCAATGGCGCTGGCGATGATTGAACGAGGTGACTTGTTGCGATTAAGCAAAGAGGTCGTTCGCCCCTTCTACCAACAAAAATCACAGCGCACACTTCGTATGGTGTTGGACACTATTAATGATGAGCGTGTTCGCGTGCATAAACCCGAGGGGGCCATCTTTTTGTGGCTGTGGTTTGAAGACTTACCCATTTCTACCCAAACACTGTACCAACGACTAAAAGCCCGTGGTGTACTGGTGGTGCCAGGCGAATATTTCTTTATTGGTGTGGAAAGCGAGGATTGGCCTCATGCGAGACAATGTATTCGCATGAACTACGTCCAAGACGACGATACCATGCAACGAGGCATCGAGATTATTGGCGAAGAAGTCATCCGTGCCTACCAAGAGGGCTAACACTGTTTCACGTGGAACACTTACCGAGCTCCTTCTTTACTGTTTCACGTGAAACATTGGCTCAGGCTTAGTTCGAACCAACGTAACAATCTGGCAAGTCATCCATCGTTATCATCGACAAGCCAGGTTCCTGCAATGATAAGCAGACTGAAAGCAACCAACATGCATAAATGAAGGGCAGCGTTAGCTGCCCTCTTCGTTACGATTAACTTATTGCTTGGAGTCGCTGCGCCGCTAAACCTTCATGTCGCTGCCGCGCTTATTCTGCGTTTTCTAGCATGCGGTTACCGCCTATTTCGATACGGCGAGGTTTTTCTTCTTCAGGCACCTCACGAACCAGATCAATATGCAGCATGCCGTTTTCCATTTCCGCCCCCATCACTTTAATATGATCGTCGAGGTGGAACTTGCGTTCGAAGTCTCGTTCAGCAATGCCCTGGTATAAGAACTTAGTGTTCTGGTTTCGTTCGGCTTTTTTGCCGGCGACCGTCAGGCTATTTTTTTGCTGAGTGATATCGACTTCATCTTGCCCGAATCCAGCAACGGCCATCGTGATACGGTATTGGTTCTCCTTACTTTGCTCAATGTTGTAAGGAGGGAACCCACCCGCATTATTAGTGTTACTGTTCTCGACCAAGTCGAACAAACGGTCAAAGCCAATCGCAGTACGATAGAGTGGAGAGAAATCAAAATTACGCATAATCTTACCCTTCCTATGAAGCAATAAAATTCAACTAACGGCTTTCCGTTTCGGACAAGCCCCCGGCGACCCAATGGCATCGCCTCATTACTCTATATAGGGTTGCGCCAATTGATTTCAATGGCTGATTTTAAAATTTTTTCTGTATGTAATCAGTCATACCTTGAGCATCATATTGCATATATATAATTATTAAAAAGGCCAGCAATACTGC
>NZ_MUFG01000043.1:0-11637 GCF_001996065.1 Salinivibrio sp. MA351
TAGTATAGTAAAGACAGGTATAGCAGTTGTATCGATCAGTTGTGAATTTATGACCAATTGATGACTTTTTATCTCGCTAAACCTTGATAGCGCTCTAATTTCTGCATTTTTATTGTCTATATCAGCGAATCGACACAAGGAAACAGAGGAGAGAAACAGAGAAGAAAGAGGAAAAGGCATAAACGAAAAAACCCCAGCCATTAGGCTAGGGTTTGTAATAGTGGTCGGTGAAGAGGGATTCGATGCGACCGGGCTTCCGGCCCCCGACCCTCTGCACTTGGCGAACAGATATAAATGAAAAACCCCAGCCATTAGGCTAGGGTTTGTAATAGTGGTCGGTGAAGAGGGATTCGAACCCCCGACCCTCTGGTCCCAAACCAGATGCGCTACCAAACTGCGCTATTCACCGACATATCGCTTAGTGCGAAAATAATGGGGTGGCTGACGGGACTTGAACCCGCGACAACTGGAATCACAATCCAGGGCTCTACCAACTGAGCTACAGCCACCACTAATTTTCTGCCATATTCCTATCCCGGAATGGCGCGCCCGACAGGATTTGAACCTGTGACCTTTGGCTTCGGAGGCCAACACTCTATCCAACTGAGCTACGGGCGCTTGCCCCGTTGGCGGTGTCGAATATTACGGATATCACCACCAGCCGTCTAGCATTTTTTTTAATTTTTTTACTGACTGGTCTCTTTTTCAACAAATCGCGTAGAAATCGTCAGTAAGGTCTCTATTATAACGGTTTAACGTAACAATCTAAAGCGCTATAATCACCTAATCTTTACACGGGGTTAACCTAGCGAGGTTGGCAAATCCGTTGAGACGAGACTGACAGGCCGCAACCGAATCACTCTTGATTGATTCACCCCTTAAGGTTGGCGGCAAATAACATAAAAAAGGCGTTAAGCCACCAGTAATGTGGGAGTGTCATTGTGAGCGCAAAGGGAAAAAGTCTAGGTCGTATTATGGTTGCCTCGGTAGCAGCCCTACTATTTGCTTCTGCTGCGCAAGCATTAGAAGTGTCTGAACAAGAAAAAGCCGCCATCGCCGAGCGCATTGCACCTGTGGGTGACGTGTATATTGATGGAGAAGCCCCCACGCAAACGGCGGCAGCAGAGCCAACTGGCCCACGTAGCGGTGACCAGGTCTATAATACTTACTGCACAGCCTGTCACGGCACAGGCGCAGCTGGCGCCCCTAAAATCGGTGATGCCGCCGCTTGGGGCCCACGTGTTGATAAAGGCATGGAAACCCTAGCCAAACATGCGATCAACGGTTTTAATGCGATGCCTGCCAAAGGCACCTGTATGGACTGTTCGGATGATGAAATCGTCGCGGCTATCGAGCACATGCTCGACGCACTCTAATAGCACTGCTCATCAATCGTTTGACAATAACGCCGCCTTCGCGGCGTTACTTATTGAGCAAGGCTGTGTTTAGGGTGACTTGTTTTTATCGAGCATGGCTTTTAAGTTAGCGATCGCCGCTTGCCCTTTTTCCATTCTCTCTTCTTGAGACACAGGTTTTTTCTGCGACTCCCACTCAAGATCATCAAACGGCAATTCGTCTAGAAAACGGCTTTGTTGTGGCTTGATAAGCTCGCCAAACTGACGCCTTTCTTTGCAAACGACAAAGGTCAGCGCCTTTTGCGCACGGGTCAATCCGACGTAAGCTAAACGCCGCTCTTCGTCGATATTATCTTCATCAATACTCGATTGATGAGGCAACAAGCCTTCTTCCATACCGATCAAATACACGTATGGAAATTCTAGCCCTTTCGATGCGTGCAACGTCATCAGCTGTACTTGGTCAGCCTCGTCATCATCTTCGCCTCGCTCCATCATGTCACGCAGCGTCAGGCGCTGAACCACTTCTCGCAGGCTTCGTTCAACCTGATCCGGATTATCCCCCTGAAGATCAGCGACAATCCAACTGTGAAGCTGTGAGACGTTTTTCATCCGCATCTCTGCCACTTTGGGACTGGATGAACTCTCATACAGCCAATCTTCATACTGTGTATCTCGCAACAGTGATCGTACCGCGGACACGGTATCGCCCCGCTCAGCCTGATCAGACAGTTCAACAATCCACCGCGTAAACGCTTGCAGGGCAGCCAGCCCTCGCCCAGATAAATGCTGGGTCAGGCCTAACTCAAAGCTCGCCGCAAACAAGCTCTTGCCGCGCTGATTGGCATAACTGCCGAGTTTTTCTAATGTCACCGGGCCAATTTCGCGTCGCGGCGTATTCACTACGCGCAAAAACGCATTGTCGTCATCTGGGTTGGTCAACAAGCGCAAATAGGCCATGATGTCTTTAATTTCGGCGCGCGAGAAGAAGGACGTGCCGCCTGATATTTTATACGGGATACGATTTTGTATCAGGGCTTTTTCAATCAAACGCGATTGGTGATTGCCACGGTATAAGACCGCGTAATCTTTGTATTGCGTACGCCCTAAAAAACGGTGGCCTATCAGTTCCCCAACCACACGTTCCGCTTCATGCTCTTCGTTATTGGCAGTCAGCACTTTGAGCATGTCGCCATCGGGCAAGGCAGAAAATAGCGTTTTTTCGAATACATGGGGGTTATTGGCTATCAAGATATTGGCTGCACGCAGTATTCGACTGGTTGAGCGGTAATTTTGCTCCAACTTCACCACATGCAGAAGCGGAAAGTCTTGTTGTAAGTACACCAGGTTTTTCGGCTGAGCGCCTCGCCAGGAGTAAATCGATTGGTCATCATCCCCTACCACGGTAAAGCGTGATCGCTCACCCACCAGCAGCTTCACCAATTGATACTGGCTGGTGTTGGTATCTTGATACTCGTCGACCAATAAATAGCGAATACGTGCTTGCCAACGCTCACGCACGGTTTGGTTTTGGCTAAGTAGCGCCACCGGCATCAAGATAAGATCATCAAAATCGAGCGCGTTATAGGCCCGCATTTGTTTTTGATAGCGCGCATAGCAGGCGGCAAATAACTGGTCCCGCTCACCTTGTGCTTGCGCCAGCGCTTCATCGGGTCCCAACATGGCATTTTTCCAGTTGGAGATGGTGTGCACCAATTGACGCAGCAAGTCTTTATCATTATCTAGCTCTTCTTCGGTCAGAGCTTTGAGTAGCGCTAATTGGTCTTGATCATCAAACAACGAAAAGCCCGCTTTTAACCCCAAGGTTTTGTATTCTCGGCGGATAATATTCAGGCCCAAGGTATGAAAGGTTGACACCATCAAGCCGCGCGATTCTTGCTTACCCAAGCTTTGTGCCACGCGCTCTTTCATCTCTCGTGCCGCTTTGTTCGTGAAAGTCACCGCGGCAATATGACGCGCTTTATAGCCACATTGTTGAACCAAATAGGCGATCTTATGCGTAATCACGCGTGTTTTTCCCGAGCCTGCGCCAGCTAACACCAGACAGGGGCCAGAAATATGGCGGACTGCATCCGATTGCGCAGGATTAAGCTTCATGATGGCGGCACCTCGTTAATGGCTGAGAGGGCATTGTAGAAGGAATCTTACTGATGTCTATCTCACCCAAGCAAGGCTCAACAAGCTTGCTACAATTTATGCTTGTCATACGCACAAAATTCACTCTAAAATGAATGAACGTTCATTCACTAGTAAGTTCATCATCAATGGACAAACGTACGCAAATATTCGCGGCGACAGAGCAACTGATTGCCACGCGTGGGCTCGACAAGGTCTCAATGCATCAGGTCGCCACCCAAGCGCAAGTGGCCGCCGGCACCATTTATCGCTATTTTAACGATAAAGAAGACTTGCTTCGTCAACTGTCTATGCACCTTATGATGCAATGTGCGACCCATATTCAACAGGGGGTAAAGGATGAACCAACCCTAAAAGATCAATTTGAGCGGTTATGGCGCAACACGTGGACCATGATGCTACAACGTGATCACTTATTATTATCTCGTGACCAGTTTGATGCCCTGCCACGCGATGATCAGTCACAAACCCAGCAAGAGCGAGAGGCCTTCTCTGATCTTTATCAAGTCTTTCAGGAAGGTAAGCGGCAAAAGCGCTTTAAGCCACTGGACGATGAGGTGCTCATCACCTTGGGGCTTGAACCCGTTTTTTGTTTAGCTCGCAAACAGGTTCGGGGTGTTATAACTCTAGACAGTTATGCTATCGCAGATGCGATCCAAGCTTGCTGGGATGCAATTTCTCTTCACTAACGACGCTCGGAGCTTACTTCGATGAAAAAATGGTTTTTCTTTATGGTTATCCTTGCACTGCTGCTGTTTGGCAGTGTGATTGGCTTTAACCTTTTTAAGCAGCAAAAGGTTGCAGAGTATATGGCAAACATGCCAGAGCCGACGCACCCAGTGACGGCAGTGACCGTTAACGCTGAACCCTGGACACCCACCATGGATGCCATCGGGTTTGTTGAGCCCAATCAAGGGATCACCTTAACCACGCAAATTGCCGGTGTGGTGGATGTGATCAACTTTGAATCAGGCCAAACCGTTAAACGTGGGCAAAATCTGGTTGAACTCGACTCTAGCGTTGAAAAAGCCAACTTGGCAAGTACGCAAGCACGATTACCCGCCGCAGAAGCCAAGTTCAAACGTTATCAAGGACTGTTTACTAAAGGGTCGATTTCTAAAGAAGCATTGGATGAAGCTGAAGCGAATTACCGTTCTTTACAAGCTGACATTAATGCGCTTGAAGCCACCATTGCACGTCGTAATCTTCAAGCTCCCTTTGATGGTGTGATTGGCCTTCGTAATGTATTTATGGGTGAGTACCTGCAGCCAGGTACCGATATTGCTCGGCTAGAAGATACCTCGGTAATGAAACTGCGCTTTACCGTGCCGCAAACCGATATCTCGAAGATCCGTCTAAGCCAGGCATTACGCATTACAGTCGATGCTTATCCTGAAAAAGAATTCATCGGCTCTATCAGTGCTATCGAGCCTGCGGTCAACAGCCAGAGCGGCCTGATTAAAGTGGAAGCCAATATTCCCAACAATGATGGCCAGTTGCGCTCAGGGATGTTTGCCCGCGCCGATATCGTCTTGCCGACGATTGAGAAGCAAATCGTGATTGATCAAACTGCGATTAACTTTAACCTATACGGTGAAAGTGTGTATGTAATCCGTGAAGAAGACGGAGAAAAGCGCGCCTATCAACAAGTTATTAAAGTCGGCGAGCGTCGTGGCCATCAAGCGCGCATTATCGACGGTCTAGAGCCTGGCGATCAGGTTGTTACGTCCGGCCAGGTGCGCTTAAGCAATGGCTCTAAAGTGAAAATCGTCGATAACGACGCTCTCACTCCACCAGAACAATTACCTCAATTGTAAGACGAGGATGTGATGCGCTTTACTGATATTTTTATCCGGCGCCCCGTGCTAGCTGCGTCAATCAGTATTCTGATTGCACTGCTCGGCTTGCAGTCTTTATTTAAGATGCAAGTTAGGGAATACCCGGAGATGACCAATACCGTGGTCACCATCACAACCAGCTATTATGGTGCCAGTGCTGACTTGATTCAGGGTTTTATTACCACCCCGCTCGAGCAAGCTGTCGCCCAAGCTGACAATATTGACTTTATGACCTCAGAATCGGTGCTGGGATCATCGACAATCACAGTCAACATGAAGCTAAATACCGATCCGAATGCCGCCTTGGCAGATATACTGGCCAAAGTCAATTCGGTAAGGGCACAGCTCCCGGCAGAATCAGAAGATCCGTCCGTATCCATGTCGACCGGCTCTACGACCGCGGTCATGTATATCGGTTTTACCTCGCCAGAACTCGACTCGAGCCAGATCACCGATTATCTTGAGCGCGTGGTTAAACCCCAATTGTTTACTGTGGATGGGGTGTCAAAAATCGATCTATATGGCGGGGTGAAGTACGGCTTACGTGTATGGCTTGATCCTGAAAAGATGGCGGCCTTTAAGCTAAGTGCCACTGATGTCATGTCAGTACTCGATGCCAATAACTACCAGTCGGCAACCGGTCAAGCTACCGGTACCTTTATGGTCTACAACGGCAGTGCGGATACGCAAGTTTCAACGCCAGAAGAGTTAGCCAAACTGGTGGTTGATACGCAAGATGGCCGCATCGTGCGGTTAGGCGATATTGCTAACGTCTCGCTGGAAAAAAGTCACGACCGAGTCCGAGCGCTTGCCAATGGTTCCGAGGCAGTTGTCGCAGCCATTAACGCTACCCCCTCAGCCAATCCGATCAATATTGCTGCCGACGTGATGGACATGTTGCCCGAAGTGGAACGTAACATGCCCAGCAACATTGAGATGAACGTGTTGTATGACTCGTCGAATGCGATCAATGAGTCAATCAATGAGGTAATCAAAACCATCATCGAAGCCGCGTTAATTGTGTTGGTGGTTATTACTCTGTTCTTGGGCTCGTTCCGCGCGGTAATCATCCCCATTATTACCATCCCGCTGTCGCTGATTGGTGTAGCGCTAGTGATGGAAATGATTGGCTTCTCACTGAACTTGATGACGCTACTGGCCATGGTTCTGGCCATCGGCTTGGTGGTCGATGACGCCATTGTGGTGCTCGAGAATATCGACCGTCATATTAAGTTAGGTGAGTCGCCGTTCCGTGCCGCCATCATTGGTACCCGTGAGATAGCGGTGCCCGTTATTTCTATGACGCTAACACTGGCAGCCGTTTATGCCCCTATCGCCATGATGGGCGGGATCACCGGCTCCCTGTTTAAGGAGTTTGCGTTAACGCTTGCTGGGGCAGTGTTTGTGTCCGGCATTGTCGCACTAACGCTCTCGCCGGTGATGTGTGCGACCTTGTTAAAAGCCAATGCGCAACCGAGTCGTTTTGAGTTAGCGGTACATCGCTTCCTTGATGGGATGACAGATAAGTATGCGCGTATGCTCAGCAAGGTGATGGAGCGCCGTCCGGTGATCGTGACGTTTGCGGTGATTGTATTCGCTTCCCTGCCGGTGCTGTTTAGCTTTATTCCTAGTGAGCTTGCTCCGTCAGAGGATAAAGGCGTGGTGGTCATGATGGGTACTGCGCCCTCCACCGCTAACTTGGATTACATCCAAAATAGCATGGCGGAAGTGAACCAAAAACTGGACCAGCAACCCGAAGTGGCTTTCTCACAAGTCTTCTCCGGGGTACCTAAGTCGAACCAAGCCTTTGGTATCGCCTCATTAGTACCTTGGAGCGAGCGGGAAGCGAGCCAGTCTGAGGTAGTCAAACGCATGGCGAATGAAGTGAAGGATATTCCAGGTATGAAGGTCACCACCTTCGAAATGCCGGAATTGCCAGGTGCTTCCTCAGGTTTGCCTATTCAATTTGTGGTGACATCGCCCAATAACTTCGAAAGCCTGTATCAGGTAACCGCTGAAATCATGGGCGAAGTGCAATCAAGCCCAAATTTCGTTTACTCGGAGCTTAACCTTAACTTCGACTCCGCCACCATGAATATCCATATTGATAAGGATAAAGCGGGATCGTATGGCGTCACCATGCGTGATATCGGTACGACGATCGGAACCATGATGGCCGACGGCTACATTAATCGTATTGACTTTGACGGCCGATCGTATGAAGTGATCCCGCAAGTTGAGCGTAAATATCGCCTTAACCCTGAGTCGATCGAAAGCTACTACGTGAGCGCTGCCAATGGTGATTCGATACCTCTCGGCTCTTTGATTGATATTGAAGTGACAGGCGAGCCGCGCTCGTTACCTCATTTTAATCAATTGAATGCTGCGACGATTAGTGCCGTTGCTGCCCCTAGCGTGACCATGGGTACCGCCGTAGAGTGGTTTGAAAGCAAAGCGGCAGAACTGCCAAAAGGGTATCAGCACGATTATCTTGGTGAATCGCGTCAATACGTCACTGAAGGCAGTGCACTGTATGCAACTTTCTTGTTTGCGCTGGCGATTATTTACTTGGTGCTTGCGATTCAGTTCGAATCGCTACTCGACCCTCTGGTGATCTTGGTCTCAGTGCCTCTGGCGATTTGTGGCGCGTTGATTGCTTTGGCGTGGGGGCTGTCATCGATGAATATCTACTCGCAGGTGGGGCTGATAACCTTGATAGGTCTAATTACCAAGCACGGTATTCTGATCTGTGAAGTCGCCAAAGAGCAGCAGCTATATCACCAAGCCAGTCGCATGGATGCGGTAAAAGAGGCTGCAAAAATTCGTCTGCGTCCGATCTTGATGACAACAGCTGCAATGATTGCAGGCCTTATCCCGCTTATGTTTGCTAGCGGCGCTGGTGCCGAACAACGCTTTAGCATCGGGATAGTCATCGTGGCGGGTCTTGCCATCGGGACATTATTCACGCTATTCGTTCTGCCAGTGATTTATACCTATCTGGCCAGCAAGCACAAGCCGCTGCCGGTGTTTGTCGAAGACGATGAGCTTGATAAGCTCGATGAAGACTATCGTGCATCACATTAATGCATCCTATTAAGGGCCTACGGGCCCTTTTCTTTTGTCATCCTTTCGACAAGCTGTACGTATTTACATAGAATAAAGACAGTTAATAAAGGAGTATTCCATGTTTGACCCGAAAAAACTTGAGCAAATGGCCAAGCAAATTCACGATGCCATGCCTCAGCCTGTCAAAGAGTTAGGCACGGATATGGAAAGCCGTGTGCGCCAAGCCATTCAAGGCCAGCTGACTAAGCTTGACGTGGTAAGCCGTGAGGAGTTTGATGTACAAACTCAGGTATTACTGCGCACGCGTCAAAAGCTCACCGAGCTCGAAGCAAAGCTTGAAGAAATGGAAACAAAGATCGGCCAATCGCAAGATAACCAGCAATAACCGATCGCATCAACGCAAAAAGCCTGACCCTCAGGCCAGGCTTATCTCTGCGTATCATTTCAACTGACGGCAGTCAGTTATCGAGCGCAGTTAGCTATTAAGCGTAATTAGTTATCAAGCGCGATTAATTATCAAGTGCAATCTTCTTCATATCAGTCATATAGCCGCGTAACTCTTCGCCGATATATTCGATCGGGTGATGACGAATACGGTCATTCACTTCAATCAAGGTGGCGTTATCAACCTGATTAGATGTTTCTGACAATCCTTTGCCAATCACATCCGCGCCCACCGTTGGCATAAAATGCTCGCGCAACAATGGCGTCGCCACATTAGCGAACAAGTAGTTACCGTACTCTGCCGTATCGGAAATAACCACGTTCATTTCGTAAAGACGCTTACGTGCAATGGTGTTGGCAATCAACGGCAACTCATGCAATGACTCGTAATACGCCGACTCTTCCACAATACCGGATGACACCATGACCTCAAAGGCAAGCTCGACCCCAGCACGCACCATAGCAACCATCAAAATACCGTTATCAAAGAATTCTTGCTCACTGATACTGGCATCTGACTCGGGATAGTTTTCAAACGCGGTCTGTGCCGTTTCCTCACGCCAAGTGAAAAGATCTTTATCGCCATTATCCCAATCGGCCATCATGGTCGCGGAGAAATGGCCAGAGATAATGTCATCCATGTGTTTGTTGTAAAGGGGACGCATAAGCTCTTTAAGCGACTCCGACAGCTCAAAGGCTTTTACTTTCGCGGGGTTGGACAAGCGATCCATCATATGCGTGATGCCACCGAATTTCAGCGCTTCAGTAATCGTTTCCCAGCCATATTGAATAAGTTTACCCGCATAACCCGGCTCAACACCTTCTGCAATCATTTTCTCATAGCAAACAACCGATCCGGCCTGCAGCATGCCACACAGGATGGTTTGTTCGCCCATCAGGTCTGATTTTACTTCCGCCACAAACGAAGACGCTAGCACCCCTGCACGATGACCGCCGGTTGCGGCTGCCCATGCTTTCGCAACCTCAAAGCCTTCGCCGTTAGGATCATTTTCTGGGTGGACCGCGATCAGCGTCGGCACACCAAAGCCACGTTTATACTCTTCACGCACTTCGGTACCTGGACACTTAGGCGCCACCATAACGACGGTAATATCTTCACGAATGCGCTGACCCACTTCGACGATATTAAAGCCATGAGAGTAACCGAGCGCAGCGCCATCTTTCATCAACGGCATGACGGTCTCTACGACGTTGGAGTGTTGCTTATCTGGGGTCAGATTGATCACCAAATCCGCTTGTGGGATCACATCTTGATAGCTCCCCACTGTAAACCCATGCTCGACCGCGTTTTGGTAAGAAGGACGCTTCTCATCAATCGCCGCCTGACGCAGTGCATAAGCCACATCAAGACCCGAGTCACGCATGTTTAGACCCTGATTAAGCCCTTGCGCCCCACAGCCAACAATCACCACTTTTTTACCTTTGAGGAATTCGGCCTCGTTGGCAAATTCATCGCGCGACATAAATCGGCATACGCCTAATTGTTCCAATTGTTGACGCAAATTCAGGGTATTAAAGTAGTTCGCCATAGGGTGCTCCATTGATTCGAATCCATGATTGGGTGCGTTTTCACCGCTTAATTTTGATACTACCTTAACCATCATATTGCCTAAAGTGATATATTCACAACATGACATTGCAAATAAAGCAAGAACACACCATGAACACCAAACAACTTACGGGTTTTCTTCACCTCTGTGATACCAAAAGCTATACCCGTGCGGCAAAAGCCATGCATGCTAGCCCGTCGGCTCTAAGTCGGATTATTCAACGGCTTGAGGAGGACATCGGTCAGCCGTTGTTTATTCGGACGAACAAAGCCGTTACCTTAACGCCCGCAGGAAAAACGTTATTACCCGTGGCGCGAGAAATCTTACAACTATGGCATACCACCAAAGCTAATATTAATGAACATGCCTCTTTGCTCGGCGGTAAACTCACGCTCTTTTGCTCGGTCACCGCCAGCTATAGCCATTTACCTGAGCTCCTCGCGCGATTTCGTCAGCAATACCCAAATATCGAGCTACAACTGCTGACCGGCGATCCCGCTCAGGCAGAAGAGAAGGTGCAAGACAATAGCGCCGACATTGCCATTGCCGCTAAACCAAAGTATTTGTCGTCAAGTTTAGTCTTTCAACCCATTGATACCGTGAGCTTGTCGGTTATCGCGCCGGCAATGGCCAGCAGTGGCATTGATCTGCAAACCATTGACTGGCAACACACACCTTTGATCTTGCCAGAAGCAGGGACAGCCCGTGATCTCGCGGATCAGTGGCTAGCCAGCAAAAGCATCGAACCAAACGTCTACGCACAAATAGCAGGTCACGAGGCGATAGTCAGTATGGTGGCATTAGGCTGTGGTATTGGTGTTGCGCCGGACGTGGTGATTGATAACAGCCCTGTAAAAGATAAGGTTGAGCGCTTACGCCAAGAAATTGTGCAACCTCTCGAACTAGGCCTTTGTTGTAAAGCTTCCCGCGCCAAAGAGCCTTTACTCAACGCCCTACTCGATACGATGCGATAATCCAAAAAGCCCCAACATCACTATCCAGGGGCTTAAACGCAAAAAACCCCAGCTTTTCAGCTAGGGTTTCTAAGTAGTGGCGGAGTGGACGGGACTCGAACCCGCGACCCCCGGCGTGACAGGCCGGTATTCTAACCAACTGAACTACCACTCCGCACCAATTCTGTATGACTAAAGGCTTATATCTCTTTGCTTTAATCAATTGTAATTAAAGCCTGGCGATGTCCTACTC
>NZ_MUFG01000044.1:0-11268 GCF_001996065.1 Salinivibrio sp. MA351
CATTTATCTTTGAATTATCATTTATCTTTGAATTATCATTTATATGAGCGACGTCATACTCAACCACTTCCTGATTTCCTGATAAGTGGGAGATGAATCGCTTTTATAAGGAATCCAAGGTCTCATAGCATCAAGACGTTCGCTACAAAGGGAGCGTTCGTCGCCTCCAATGCTCGCTGCTCCATTTCGCGAATAAGATGAAAAGGAAGCAGTGCAATTTGCGTCAGAATAAGCTGATAGGCAATGCTACCGCTCAGTGGGTGTTGTATCACTCACTGGACAGTAAATATCTAAAGTACACACTCAACACTTGGAAAAAAGCTTTACACTTAAAACGAAACATTGGTCTTAGTCAAACAGAAAATCGTCCCCGAGCACATCCTCGAGCCTGACGCTATCACAGCTGACCATTCACATTATTCACTTCGAAGGTCAACTAGATGTTCACATAGACTATGAAAATTGGCTGACACAGAATATTGAACACCCTCTGCTGCACACAGTATTCGCGCTCGACATAGAGTATTGAACACCCTCCATTAAGGTCACATGATAATTTAAAATTGCTCTATAGATTCTTCCTAAAGCCTTTAAAGAATTCTACTGTTGTTTCGTCTAGATAAAGATTAGCCTTAAGCCCCTCCGCCCTCTGTTTTGCACTTTTTTCTATACTACGAATTTCTTCTTTTGTAATTTCCTCACCAGTGTATCGAGAAAAATATTTTGGTTCCTTACTTCCCTCACCGTAGACATCATCAAAAAAAGTCTCTATAGTGCAATCATAACTTTTGTTAATTTCATGAGCAACCATACAGTAGAAATATGCTTTTTTAGATGTTTTCTCTGCTTCGGATCCTGTTTCATACTCTCTCATGTATGGAATAAAAATAATACTTTTGAATGTTAGAGAATTAAAATCGTTTTCCCTAACTCCATAATCAATCCAGCGTAAAGCCGTTTCAACATCACCTAAATCTTTATACAAAAATGCAGCTTTATATACGGCAACCATATTTCCTTTTTTAGCCATTTCTTCTAAATACTTCAAACGTATATCTTCATTAATCCAAGACCAGAAATGACTATCATAAAAAAAAGCGTAACCTTTATGGTTATATAATTTACTCGCCAGTTGGCCATAACGATAATCACGATAGATTGGAATATATTGCCACCAACTAGGATCATGATACAAAAGTGCATACATGGCTTTACCATCACCCTCTTCTGCAAGCTTCTCCCAACCTTCAATTGCTCTATCTACCCATTGTTCGTCACACGGCCAGCCCAAAAATCCACAAAATGATCGATCGACTTCCGGCATATCAGTGCCTGCAAGCGTAGCCATTGCCCAAGGGTTACCTCCCTCAGCAGATTTTAAAAGACTAGAACCAGCCTCCAGTGTATTGGATGTTTTAAACTGAGTATAAGCCAGCCAGTAAGAGGCTTTAGCATTACCTTGTTCGGAGAACTCTCTAAAGATTTCACTTGCTTCTTTATATTTCTCTTCATTCAATAACGACATTCCTTCATCTAGACTTTTTGCTTGAGAAAAAGCAGCAGAAAAGAAAGTCCCTAAAAAGATACAAATTAATAAACTAATAAGTTTCATCATCAACCACCAATTATCTTCCTGAACCCTTTTTTCTCGAGTCGAGTTTTGTTGGCTGTATCATCAGTATGTACTGAAAAGTATTCAACAACTTCTTGATATGCAGGTAATTGAATCACCCGTTTATATGGTATCCACTCTTTTAATATTTCATCAAGCCTATCTAAAAGGAAATGTTTTTGTCTAATAAACTTACGTGCTTCACCAAGATCCTCTACATTTTCCAAAGCAGCATAGGCATTGTCCCAATATATAATTATCTTATCAATATTTTCCGCATAGCGTTGCCATTTCACCTCTTCGGGAAGTTCCATGTCAATCTCTTCTCCAACTCTTTGCATGACGTTCTCGAACTTTTTCTTGGCATTGTCACTTACTGGGTGGCTCTCTCCTCTTATCCACTCTAAAAGCTTTGTCATCGCAGCCACTTGGTTGAGGTTATCTGTCGCAGCTTCTGAATCGTTACCCCAAAAACCTAGATCATGATAATGCAAAAGAACCGAAAAGAGCTTGGCGTAGGTCTCAGCCGGCATTTTCTTTATCCAATCTCGCTGACCGGATGTCTCAACGTCACTATTAATGAAGTTCGCCACAAAGGGAGCGTTCGTCGTCTCCAATGCTCGCTGCTCCATGTCTCGAATAAGATGAAAAGGAAGCAGTGCAATTTGCGTCAGGGTAAGCTGATAAGCAACGGCAACTGTCAGTAGCCTGTTAAAAGCATAAAAGGCTTCACTGCCATCGCTTTCATGGAATAGGCCAAAGCGACTGAAACTCGGGTGCTCCATCACATCTAACAACCGTGAGATAAATTCGTCGTAAGCAAGCGGGTCTAACTCAAACGCCAGCTTGCCAGAGAAACCAGCGATAGACGCGGCGCCAAAGTCGAAACGAAAGATTAAGCGACCATTATCTAAGGTACATTGCAAGATAAGTTTCGCTCCAACGCCTAACTGCGCGGTGAGGCGAGTGGCGAGCTTAAACAACTGTTTCATGTCCGAGCTACCCACATTTTTCCATAAGCATGCAAGACTGACTTGTCCACCTACCTCTGCACCAGCAAAGGCCGACACCTCAGTCTTTGCACCCGCCTTAATATTTCGCAGTTCACTATCATCCGCGAGCCCTAGGTCTTGCTTGCTTTCCAAACGTGTTGCAATAAAGGTTTGAGATGTCCGTAAGCCTGTAGCCCCTGTGGCAGCATCTTGACCAAGAGCAATCTCATTCGAGTATTTCATGCTTGCCGCTAACATACCGTGCACAACCGCTTCAATGTCGAAGCGAATGTCTCCTAAGCTCACTTCACGACGCTCATTGTCAACGGTGTAATAGGGAACTTTGAGATCGTACATGTTTTCAGCTGGAATGGAGAATTTTGTCGCTAATTGGCCGCTGGCAAAGTCAAGCGACGCCCCCAACTGCGTGTTCCCCACTAAGTTTAAGTTGACGCTTTCAGCTGCTGCCTGCGCTGAATACGTAAATCGCATAAATTGTGCGCCGCCGCTAACGTCCATCTTAACGGTGTTGCCGAAAATCTCAGTTTGCTGGGTTCGCCACGGTAGCACATACTCATAGGCCTCATCTAAAGCGATCTCTCCCCCCACGTTAGCCAACGCAAACGTCTTTTTAATTTCCGCATCATTACCCAAGGCGTCTCTTAACGCGTCCTTGAATACCTTGGGGTTTATCACTCCTTGCCCTTTTGGTAGCGTGGATTCATAAACTCGCGCACAGCTTTGTTTATTCCTTGCTGGGTCGTTATCTATAACCGCACACGTTGAACGTATATACATCGCTTCGTTTGGCTTGGAAGTGAGCGCACACTCAACAATCGTCGTATTCAGCGCCATGGAGTCAGGGACAATTTGATTGTTCAAATTTTCTGGTGCCCAATCTTTGTGCTCATCCCAAAGCAATATGCGCTTTTTCTCTCGCACTTGTCCAACGAGGACCGAATCCTCCTGACCGTCAAGAATAGGTGATTGAATCCTTCTTCCCGGCTGTCACTCCAAGGCATACCCCGTTGTAGCTTTAATATCACTTCATACATCTCATCATCAGGCCTGAGCGTGCTGGACATATAAGGGTCACCGGCAACTTTATCAATGTTCTCTTCAATGAAATCTTTGAATAAAGGAATGTCATTATCAGGCTTGACCGCCTTTTCTTTGCAACCGGTAAGGACATTTATCGATAAGCTTAAAAGTATAACTTGGATAATCGTTTTATGACGCATCATAGGGCGGTTTCCAACAGATAGCGTTTCTAGGCTGACAGGTACCATAACGTTTTAAACCAAAGGAATGCTACAGGCCAGCGAGTGTAGTATCACTCACTGGGTGGAATGCTTGGGATGTGAATTTAAGGCTAATAAGCAACCTTTCAATTGGCGAAAGTGTCAGCAGAAATTTATCCTTGCCCCCAATTATCTATCCTAGTGAAGAAATCGATATAAATCATCGGCTTCATCTCAGCGATTTCTTTGCCTATATTACAGACACTTTCATCATAGTCGTCTTTTTCTGGCCACTCATCGTCAAATCCAAAATATCGTTTACTCTTGAATGTTTTTTCATACAATAGTGCATGACAGTATTTTTCTTCTCCGCTCAACTCATTACTTCTATCTAGAGCAGTAGCCAAAAAGTAATACCGATCTCCTGACCTCTTCATTCGTTCAAAAAGCTGATTGTTATCAGCTTCATACACGGTTGATTCTGCCATTGCAGGAATATAATAGTTATTACTAGCAATATTGAAGAGTTTTACTCCTAACTTCTCTAGCTCTTTAGATCGAAATTTACGACCTCTATGACTTGGTTCCATAAGTGTAGATGTGTAATCCATTAATGGCTTGTAGTAATGAGCCTCTGCAAACCGAATAACTTCTTTAATATATTCTTCACGTTTTTCTATCGACTTATCAAGGCCTTGGTCTTTTAACAAGAAGTACTGAGCGCGAAGATCGCCTTGTGCAGCAAGTTTTTTAAACCCCTCAACAGCCTTTTGGTATATTTCCTCGGTGCAATATTTATTTTCGTAAGAGGTATCTAGGCCGAGATCTTTTGCTACTTTATTACTAAGACTACTCGAGCCTAGATGTGCTCGACAGCGATAACTTCTATTAGAAAGCCAATACGCTGCATAAGGGTTCCCATCGCTCATTAGCTTCGCTAGACGAGATACGGCGACACTTTTTTCTTCGATATCATTCAATGTTAATCGCGAATACAAAATCGTGGCATCAGCATTCCCTTTCTCTATAAGGCGATTAAATCGATCTTCTTCTTCTTTGCTCCAAGGCGTTCCTCGCTGTAGATCAAGCAACACATCATACATTTCATTTTCAGGACGAACTGTGCTGGATATGTAAGAGTCATCGGCAACTTTATCAATGTTCTTCTCAATAAAGTCTTTAAATAAAGGGATGTCATCTTCAGGGTTGATCGCCTTTTCTTTACAACCGGCGAGGATACTCATCGATAAGCTTAAAAGTATAACTTGGATAATCATTTTATGACGCATTATAGGGTTGTGTCCAACAGATAGTGATGTTTAGACCGAGAGATAGCATAAAATTTTAAACGTAAGGAATGCTACCGCCCAGCGAGTGTTGTATCACTCACTGGGCGGGATATTTAGGATGTCAAATCAAGACGGGGAAGAAATCTTTAAGTTCGGAAAACTCCAGTATCAGCTCAATAGAAAATCAGCCTCGCCCCCAGTTATCGATCCTAGTAAAGTAATCAATATAAATCATTGGCTTCATCTCAGCGATTTCTTTTTCTATATTACAGATGCTTTCATCGTAATCACTTTTTTTAGGCCAGTCGCCATGATATACGAAGTAACGAGTACTCTTAAACAAGTTTTCATATAATAGCGCATGACAAAACTTCTCTTTATCAGCCAACTCATTGCTTCTCGCTAAGGCTACCGCTAGAAAATAATACTTCCCTCCTGCTATTTTCATTCTATTAAAGAGTTCTTTATTATTCGTTTCATGAACCATCAAGTTCCCTATAGCAGGAGTATAATAGTTATTACTTGCTACTCTGTATAGATCCATACCAAAGTTTTTTAGTTTTTCTGAGCGAAATTCTAGCCCTCTATGTCCCGGCTTTTTTAATGTATAAAGATAGTCCATCATTGGCTTATAATAATGCGCTTCTGCGAATCGGATCACTTCTTTAATGTATTCCTCACGCTTTTCTACGGACTTATCAAGGCCTTGGTCTTTTAACAAAAAGTACTGAGCGCCAAGATCGCCTTCCGCTGCGAGTTTTTTAAACCCCTCAACAGATTTTTGGTAGATTTCCTCGGTACAGTATTTATTTTCATAAGAGGTATCTAAACCAAGCTCTTTTGCTACTTTGTTGCCAAAATGTTCTGATGAAAGATAAGAAAGGCATAAGTTACTCTTATTAGATAACCAGTAAGTCGCATAAGGATTTCCTTTTCTCATCAGTTCAGTCAGTATCGCAGTAGCTTCACTTCGTTTATAAATTTCATCTATTTTTGTACGTGCATAGATTATTTTGGCATTCTCTACGCCCTTTTTCATCAAAGAGTCCATCTCATCCCAAGTTGTTTGACTCCAATCACCACGCTGCAGCATTAGCATCAAGTCATACATCTCATCATCAGGCTTTACTGTACTCGATATATAGGGATCATCGGCTACTTTATCAATGTTCTCCTCAATGAAGTCTTTGAATAAAGGAATGTCATCTTCAGGGTTGATCGCCTTTTCTTTTTCCTTACAAGCACTAATAGCTATTACTACAAATAGCAAAAAAGCTATCTTTATAATGTTTTTATAAACCGACATCTTTAAGGCTCCAATCGATGATCTTTTCATTTTCTTCGGGTACTAATTTAATGTAGCTATTGTCTTCATCATGTTTAAGTTTTATTTCTTCACCTCGGCTACTAGCATTGGCCACCACTGATCGCGCATAGGCTCGATACTCTGTGTTGATAACCGGACCGAGTCGTCTTGTATTATCTGTTTTCGTATAACTGGTCATTATCATTCTACCGCAGAGTGTTTTTGATGCTATATCGAATTTATCTATTATATCTTGCGTTAGTGTTGCATCAACTCTGAGAACTAGAGAGGTATATATAAACCTTGCTATCTGATACCAACTTTTTCTAAATCCCTCCCACTGTTGGGGTTTATCGGCTCCCGCATGGAGGTCGGCCATTATGATCAATGTCTCTTTCCATTGCCGCTGGCTGGCATATGATTCGTCGTCTTCTTGGTTAGTTTTATCTTTGCTTAGCCACTCCATAATATTCAAAATAGCTTGAGCCTGTCGACGATTAACAAACTGGGCACTACCCTCAGAAGTTTCCTCAGTCTGTGTCTTAAGTAATGCTGCAATCAAGTTCGCGAGAGTCTCGGGAGGTAGTTTTATGATCCATTTTCTCGCATTAGGGGCATTATCTCCTGTTAGGCTTCTCGATAAGAATGGAGCATATTCTTTACTTATGACATTCTTTTTGTACGATGCCCACAGGTTCGGTGGCATGAGTAATACCTTAGAAAAGGATAGACCTAAACCAATAGCTATCGTCGCGATGTCATTAAGGGTATTAAAATCATCATTTATTCCGTTTTCATCTACATCACCAAACACAGATAAGCGGCGGAAGTTACTTTGCTTAAGCACGCCAAGTAAACAATCGATAAAGTCATCACTATTGATCGCATTTAATTCGATGCCCAAGGTGCCCTTACACCCGCCACCAACTACTAAGCGCGCAGACGCGATGATAACTAGAACGCCGGCCTGAAAAGCAATGCGGAATTCACTGTGAAAACCTGCGCCATACGCTGCCGAAAATTCACCCTTAATCGTACCTAAGGTTTTAGGAACCCGAGCATTAGGTGGTACCCAGAAGACGTCCGCCCCCAAGGCGCCGCCTACTTCTACTCCGACAAAAGCATCTACCGCTGCACCTGCCTCCGCTGCAACCTGGCTATTCACTAGGTCATGCTGCGTTGCACCAGTCATATTCTCAACTCGATGGACGTTAGGGTCGAAAAGAGAAAAGGTACTACCACGTACTCCTAGCCCATTATCTATGTCACTAGGGCCGACAGTAATACTACTCCCTAACTGACACGTCGCACCAACTAATCCATAGACAGAACCGGTTATACGTGCCATTAACGCGCCAACATCGTAGCTGAACTCTTCACCTTTATCATCGGTATAGAAAAGCGTCACCGCATAACCTCTAGCTGATGACGCTGATGCATTTTCACCCAAGGTATTGTTTTGCTCACCCTCTGGTAACCACAGACAAATACTCATTTGTCCTTGCAAAAGCGCCAACTTAGCCGAAATATTGCCACTCGCCCCTACTTGGCGAGGATCTTTGATTAGGTCTGAATAGGCTGATAGCGGAAGGTTAAGTGCTGATTCTCCCTTTGCAGTAAAACGAAGAAATTGTGCCCCTGCATCTTCCGCATAAGCAGGCTCGTTCAACCCCTCGATATTGCCTTCTTGAGCGTGGTAACTATCTTGCCAAAACACAGTGTCGAATTGAGATTGCGTTTTTAACGGGGCTATGCTCACTTGCACACTTGTTTTTCTTAACGCTTTTAATGCATCAGTGACACTATTTACACCAACGATATTCCCGCCGCCCGTCTGAGGAGATACAAATGTAATGCGATCAGTGATGAAATCAACATGGCAAGCTGCTTTGGTATAGAATGGATCTGACTTATCGCAAGGCATATACCACTCTGGTCCACGCAGGTAAAAAACTTTCCCTGTGGATAAAAAACTGCACTCAACTGGCTGAATATCGCTGAGTCCCGCATCGTTGACAAAGGCGCTTACACCTTTTTTATTGGGCTGGTGATCTTTTCTATCCCACACTAATACAAGATCGGGGGCCAGCTCTTTCCTTTCAGCATCGGCAAAAAAGAATCGAAGCTGGTTAGGACCTTTTTGAGCCGCTTGTTTAGCCAAGATGTTTAAATGCTCTATTCTTTTCTGTGCTATCGACTTTATCGTTAATAGTTTATTAAAAAGCTTATCAAGCGGTGTGCCTTGGCTCTGACCCAGTATTTGATTCAAGGCATTTTGATGTTCGGTTATCGTCATGTCGATAAGGTGTATCAGTGCCTTCGCTGGATAATACGACCACGCGGCTTTATTGACATCATTAACAAGGCTTGCAATGTTTAGACTGTCATTTATTTCAGTGCTACCTGTTACCTCTTCGTATAAGCTATCGATCAGCTCAGTCTGCTCGATTGAAATTGGTTCTGGTGATGTCCGCCAGTTGTCACCGAGATTGCGTAATACTTGGGGCCCCGCCGCAACACCGACATCTCCCTCAAGTTGCTCCAACGTCAAGCATTGCTCTTTAAATACAATACCTTCTTGGTTGAGTAGCTTGAAACCGGGAAGAAAACCATCTTTCGCTAGCTCGTTAAGCTCACGTATCGCCGCTTGGTGTGGCCTTTTAGCCAGATCCAGACCATCGATATAGTCGTAAATAAGGTTACACGCTCTTTTAATACGCTCTTCTCTTCGTGATGTGAAGTATTGGTGGTCTTCGCTAAATACAAACTTAGTCCCATCATCTGAATTAATGTCACCAGCATTTCTTTCCGCTTTCTCTTCCAGCTCGGTAATACGTTCGTCAATGGCATTCAATATAAAAGTACGGACACGCTCTTCAACCAATTTGTCAAAACTTGCGTTGCCACTTCTGTCTTGAGGTGCAAGAGATTGAAACTTGCCACCATAATACAGTGCATTTCTTTCAGCATTTTCTCGTCGAGTCTCTTGCTGAACAATATCATCAAACGCTAAGTCAAGTTGCTCAAGTGCCTGGGTGAGAAACTCCTGAGGATCCGCAGATTTATAGTAGGCTTTTGTTTGTACCACTAAACGTAGTGGCAGAATGGTGGTATAGAGTTCTTTGTCTTCGTCATCCATGAACGCTTCATGAGGGCGTGTTGCAAACTTAGACATAATGCCAAGCTGATTGATATTTGCAAATGTGGTGCTGTAGTCGCCTTCAACAACGGCGTCCTGCATTAGGACTTTTTCTTCTTCGATAAGGTCCTTGGCCTCTTGTGTCACTGCGTACCAGCATTTTTCACCCGTCTTAGGATGCGATGGCACATATAAAATGTCTACAAAATCAGCGATTTGACACTCTTGTTCCGTGGCAGGCGCTTCTGGTGCCTTTTTAAACGATTCGCGAGAGGCCTCCGTATTGGCAGGTTCCGGTAGCTCTATCTTTAGCGTATCTCCAGCATAGATAAAATCGGGATCTTTGATTTGCGTGCTGTTCAGCTTGAGAAGGTCCTCGGTAGAAACATCAAACTTTTCAGCAATCAGACTTAAGCAGTCACCTTTCGTTATTTTGTATTCTTTCATCTCACACCCACTGCTTAAAAACGGAATCTTGTTGTTCGCCCTCCACGGGCGTAAATGGATTTGGCTTGTATAGGCACACAGGCACATCGTCTGAGTTAAACCAAAACACCCCTTTGCTTGGTCCCAAGCATTGCGCGATATCGTCTGTATTGGCTTGTGCTAAAACGGCATCCCAAAATCGTTGGCTTTGAAAGCGCAAACATAGAACTTGGCCAGCAACGTCTATCTTCAACATCGCTTGTAAGTGCGCAATAAAGTCATCTGCACAGATGTTGTCATCCACTGCAAATATTACCGAGCTGGTATCAAAATAAGGCAGTGTGCGCCATGTCTCGACGTTAGCGATGTCCGACCCCATATTCACCAAATAAGGGCTTTGCTCAAGCAGATAATCAAAGGGAGTACCTGCATATAAGGGCAGTATTTGCACGACACTAAAGTGTTCTTGAATCAGTTGCGCGGCATCACTGATCCTGACTGCATCAACGAGAAGCCAATAATGCGTTGCCATACTCTTATCCCTCCTCCTGCAAACACGGACAATCTTGACGAGGGCATGAACCATCGAATTGTCGTTGACACAATTTCAGCACAGGAAGGTTTGCCACCGATGCCACTTTTAAGGTCGCTGGCGAAAGCTGCAGGGGTAAAGGATCGGGACTCTCTGGCGACTCCACCCCAAATGGTAGGGCGGCGACTTTGCCGGCATAGCCACTGCCGGCGCCGGGGCTGCCGCCTGAGTTGAGGTTAATCGCAGGGCCCACAAGGTGGACACCGCCGCCATCAATGCTGACAAAGCTGCCGCCGGCTTTGACCGTGATGCTACTTCCCGCCTCAATCACCGCTTTTTGACCGGCTTTGATATGAATTTCGTTACTGGCGTCATTCACCCATACTTGGCCAGCTTTGACATGCAGCGAGCCGTCTACAATCAGGGTTTGGTCTTGTTGAGTGTACTGGCGACTCTCTCCCTCCACGGTATGATGCGCATTGCCCATCACACGATGAAATTGGTCGTTGTGTACCTGATGGTGGTTGTCATGACCTATCTCGGTCACGCGATCGTTTTCTACCTCGGTATGCCAGTCTTTTTGTGCATGTAAATACACTTGCTCACTGCCCGATTGGTCTTCGAACGTGAGCTCGTTATACCCCTCGCCTTGGTGGCTCTCGCTGCGCCAAACCGTCTTGGTTTTGTGTGCCGGCAAGGTATAAGGCGGCACATTGGTCGCATGATACGTG
>NZ_MUFG01000045.1:0-10240 GCF_001996065.1 Salinivibrio sp. MA351
GCGTAAATGCATCCTTGCTTAAGTGATTTATAAATATTGCTGAGTCTTTCAATGAAAATTTCATAATATATTCAGTACTCTTACCCATTGATAAATCTTTTTCCACCCACACAACTTTTATTGATTCGCCTTTCCTTATTGCTTCAGATATAGATGTATAATAATCATCATAAAGAACAGCTTCACGTACAACCCCAGGAGTATTACCTAAACGATCACCGAAACCATAATTTATCACTTTGAAATCAAAAGGATCACCATTATCTATACTGCCTTGCACTGATTGAATAATAGCTTTTCCATACATTCTTGTGCTAAATTCTTTCGTTATTACTATTTTGTCTTTATAAAGGTTCAAGTTAAAACCATGCCAATGACCATCTTCATTTTTAAGACCCGTTGCTCCTTTTGCAACTGTTCTTGTACTTGCAACAATTGGGGTTACGGGATTTCCCGTTAAAAAGTCGCAAAATTGATAAGCATAAAAATTATCATCTTTTCCGCCACCAAGCTTGTTACAAAGCTTCTCTGAAGAGGCTAACGATATACTTGGAATAAGAAATAATACATAAATAATTATTTTAATCATTTTGAACACCTTATTTTAAATAAATATAACGCCCGGCTCACGCGCCGGTTTGGAGCCGCGAAGCGGCGGAAAATCGGTCGCTGTGCAGCCGATTGTTATGTTCTTCCTGACGTGCTAGATTGTGTATGGAAACCGAAATCGATACACATAGGTGCGACATGAGAACGAACATCGTCATAGACGACCAGTTGATGGCAGAAGCTCTCAAAGCCTCCGGCTACGAAACCAAAAAAGAGGCTGTTGAGCAAGGTCTAAAACTTCTAGTTCAGCTTAGCAAGCAGCAGGAAATTCGAAAACTGCGAGGCAAAATCAAGTGGGAAGGCGACCTGGATGAAATGCGGGGCGCCGGATGATATTGGTGGATACCAGTGTATGGATCGACTATTTCAACGGAGTCAAAAACCCGCACACTGACCTGCTGGATGCCTCAATAGTCCACGGATCCGTCGCTATCGGCGACCTCATATTTCTGGAAATCCTTCAAGGCATCCGCAACGACAAACACTATCGTCAGACCAAACAGAGCCTGCTCTCGCTGGAGCAGTATGAAATGTTTGGCAAAGACATGGCACTTGTTTGCGCTGACAATTATAGGGCACTTCGCAAAAAGGGCATCACAATCCGAAAAACTGCCGACGTGATCATCGCGACTTTCTGCATAGAGAAAAAGCTACCTTTGCTGTTTTTGGATCGCGACTTTATCCCCTTTGTTGATCATCTTGGGCTTGAGCCTGCCCTCAGAGAAACATAACGCTTTACTCACCGGAAAATGACGAGCGTCAGCGAGTTATTTTTCCAATGCAGTAAMTTGTTAAGTTTTTTCACCCCAGACTTCAAATTTATTGTCATGTATGACAATCGCTTGTGTGTTGCTAATGGGGCAAAGATCTATTTCGTCCTTATAACTAGAAATGATTTTCTCGACTGACTCTTTGAATGGGAAGTTTGTATGGTGAGGAACCGGATAAAAATCAATCATTCCTAATGATGAAAACGTRCCAATGTTCGGCGCGGCAGTGAAATCATCCATTTCTTTTACATACTCAATATTGCGTGAAAGCACAATGGAACCAGCAGACTCACCAATATACATTTTCCCTGAATTTACTTGTTCARATATAACTGTGTCCGCGCCTGTTCTTTTCAGCTCTTGAAGGAGAAAGAAGGTATTACCACCAGTAACATAGATATAGTCATTCTTTTTGAGCGTACTATCTATTTTTTCTTTGGTTGCCGTTGAAATTTCAAGTTCGTCAACAATTAGCCCGCGTTCTTCAAGGGCCTTTTTGCCAGCATCCACATAAAATGTAACATCTTCGACAAGACTCGCCGTAGGTATGAATGTAACAGTTTTTCCTGCGCATTTTTCCTCGGCGAACTCCACGAATAAATCTGCCACATCCACGAAAGATGAAGTTAAAAAAATCTTTTTCATTACATNTTTCAAGTTCGTCAACAATTAGCCCGCGTTCTTCAAGGGCCTTTTTGCCAGCATCCACATAAAATGTAACATCTTCGACAAGACTCGCCGTAGGTATGAATGTAACAGTTTTTCCTGCGCATTTTTCCTCGGCGAACTCCACGAATAAATCTGCCACATCCACGAAAGATGAAGTTAAAAAAATCTTTTTCATTACATYTCCTTTCTTCCCGAACACTTTTCTAGAAACTTAACGCCCACTTAAGCGGACAAAAATTGTTGGCTATAATGTGGAGCGAAGCGAAACGTAGCCAACTGTTTTTGTTCCGTTTAAAGTGCTTGTTAGGGATTTTTAAATCATTCCATTGATATTTACAAAACAATTCCCGACCTGCCCAGAGTCTCCCGATGTGTGAAAGCCTAAATAACTAAGGTATGCTTTTGGTTCTTCACCTTTAACATAATTTAGCGTGGAATAAGGATGAAAGCCTGATGGATCGCAAATACCCATTTGAATATGACCACCTACAGTTTCATATTTCTCTGTTTGTACTATTTCTTTTAATACAGTCTGCGGGGCTCTTTGCCATAGAATATGATCTGCGGAGTAATTTGAACGCTTATCAGCTATTTCTTGATTAATTTCAGATTTTTTGTCACCTAGTAACAATACAAAATCGCTTTCGACTTCGCTTTCTCGGTATTTAACGATTTCTATATCAAACATTCCACTGCTTAAATCAGGTTTTAAGTGATACATTTTTAATTCATTATCTTCATGACAATACCCGAACATCGAGAACTCACACAAAGCTCCTCGTTCTGCTGTTACTGCCAATGTATTAATATAGCTCTTAATAATATTCTTTGAGAAATCAGCAATAGAATCCATACTTGGAGCTGTGCCAGTCCCCCTAAATTCGYAAATACGGTAGTTAATGCAGCTTGTACATTTAATCCTACTAAAGAACTACCTGCGTATGCCAAACCAATTTTTGTTTCTAAAAAGGTTGTATCCAGAAAACCAGACTTACCCACTCCTTTACAAATTAATGGAATACTAAATATTTTTGCACCAATATCAATCAACGTAGAGCTTGTTAAATTAGCATTTGTAATTTTTGAATCGCCAACAGCCCAAATTGAATCATGCCCTTCATTGTGGAACCAACTTACTATCGATGTCATGACATATATCCCTAACATTGTATTATGCTTTGGTGTATTTCGGCGCGAGCTGTTCCAACAATTTATCAATCTCATGGCGAGCCAATACGAAATCATTTGCGGTTTTCATGTAAGCCTCTCGATTATGTGCTGCAGCTTGTGTACCTACTGTTTCATTAATCTGACGGCTATAGCTTTTAGTCAGCACGTTATAGTAAGAGATATACATATTTTGGAAATGTCCAACCTCATCTTTGAATTCAGGAAAATAGATCAATGACAGTGACATTGCCTTCCGTAAGGGCTCATTTATACCAAAACTCATTAATTCACTGATGTTTCTGCAGTCTGCAGCTTTATTGGAGTTAACCATAGCCGATTGAATACAATCAGCTAGCTCCTCATACTTCTCACGCAAAAGAATTCGTTTGAGGTGTTTTTTATTTAAATGCTCTTTAAGTAGCACTGAAATCTGAGAAATAACCACCCCCACAACGGCAGAAACTGCGGAGACTATCGCTACCAAAATTGTATTGTCCACTTGCTACCTCTTAATGATTTATTGCAAAAAAGCATAACGCCGCATTAAGGTGTGAGCGACGCTAACACAATACTCAATTATTGCGCCGTAAACACAAAAGCCGAATCAAACTAAAACCGCCGAGCGTTGCGAATCCGTCTTAAAGCGTTTGTATGGATAATCTCACTCGTATTTGGGTAAAGTGAGACCCAGGCTTTAGCTGCAACTAAAGCTTTCTAATGTGCAGTTCGATTGAACGCTGGCTCCTCTGTCGAGAGACCGATAACAAACATGAACGCACCTTAGAACTCCAAGCAACAAACTCGAATACTCGACTGGGTCTCGAACCCGTATTACGCAAACAAGAGTTAGCTTATTATGAATACTGCACCCAAGCAAAGCATCAACATCGGCGTCGATACCGGCAAAGCGCAACTCGACATCTACGTCAGACCAACTGCGCACTTCTTCTCTGTGCCAAACACTGATAAAGGCATTAAAGATGCATTGAAAATCATCAAGCCATATCAGCCTGAGCGCATCATCATTGAAGCCACTGGCCGATTAGAAATGTCCTTTGTGCTCGCGTGTATTGAAGCCAATTTACCCATCGTACGCGCCAACCCTGTGCACATTAAACGCTTCGCCGGCGCCATTGGCCGCAGAGCGAAAAATGACCGCTTAGATGCTGAGTTAATTGCACATTATGGCGACGCCATTAAGCCTGAAATCACCATTATCAAGGCGGAAAATATACGTCTAATGAGTGACTTAATCATCAGGAGAAACCAGCTCCTATCTATGCAAACGATGGAAAAGAACCGCTTGCAGATACTGCCCAAAACCTTGCATTCAACCATCAAACCCATGCTCACTGCGATGAAAAATCAAATCACCAACATCGAACAAAAACTCGTGAAGTTGATTGAAGCATGCCCTGAATATCAGACTAAAAATACGCTCTTACAAAGCGTGCCTGGCATTGGCAGCATTGCGACAGCATCTATCATCAGTAACGTCCCTGAGCTGGGCTATATAACTAACAAACAAGCGGCATCTCTCATTGGTGTTGCACCCGTGACAAAAGAAAGTGGGCGATATAAAGGCAAACGGGTGATCCAAGGTGGACGTGCTCAAGTTCGTACCGTGTTGTATATGGCGATGATGTCTGCGATGCAATGTAATCCTGTTTTTAAAGCGACGTATACCCGATTAGTCGCCGCTGGAAAGCCGAAAAAAGTCGCCATTATTGCCTGTGTGCGCAAGATGGTAGTGATCTTAAATTCGATGCTTAGAGACGGCGTGATGTGGGATAAAAATCTCGCTAAAATTTAGTGATTGACGACATACTCGTTTGTTAGTTTTGTGATAGTGCGATGAGTAGACTCGATATACTAATAAGCACCCCAAGCACACCTACAATAAATCCCCAAATAGCGAACTTCTTTTGTTTTGCGATCTCTGTCTTGTTACTAGAGTACAAGTCCGTCAATGAACTTGCTAACTGTACTATTTGGCTATCTACGCCTACACCCAATCCTTTTAGAGAGTTTAACTGTAAGCTGATATTTTCAGGTAACTCAGAGAAAGGCTCATGTTGTTCATGGCTTATGATCAGGTCACGAATTTCCTCAACTTTGCTCTTCAGTTCTTCATCCTCACTAGCGATTGCATCTGAAAGCATTAGACGTAAACTAAACAAAACTGATTGACGGTTTTGTTGCCACCGTTCTTGAATATGAGTGATATCATCAAACTTCAAAGAGCCACTAGAAACACCTTTTTTAACCTGCTCTCTAAACCTTTTCTTCCAGTTACTTTCGACCGAATCTTTAAGGACAAATCCGAGACCGATAAACATTCCAAATAACGCACCTATAAATGCAGAGGTGCTTTTCATAAAGAAGTTAATAAAAACTTCAACAAATGTTTCCATTGTGACTATATCCCTTAGATAAAACTAACGCTTGCAGCATGCGCGCCCACGGAATGAAGCCGAAGGCGCAATTTAGTGGGCGTCGCCGTGCCTGCACTGGTTAGGTGGACTTTCGGATGAACTCCGCCGACCGATGAATGATAAAACTACGAATTTCAAACAGTTCGTTGATTCCTAGAATACCGCGTACTCGTTCTTTAACGTTCTCTACCGCTATCTCTTCACGGTGATCTGGGGCTTCCTCATTCATCTTCTTAAGCCCGAGTACGTTAGTAAATACGTTGTACGACTCATCGATGGCTTTATCGCGGGCAGCTCGTTCTTCGCCCCGAAGAGCCTCTACAAGATGGGTCTTCGTGCCGATTTTCATAATTGCTTCTTCAAATGGATCGAGCTCCAAAGCTACCGAGCGAGGAATCCACGCAGCGTATTTTCTTCTCAGTGAGAAAAGTCGGCCTGCACAATTAGTTGCTTCTTCGGTCGGTCCCTCTCGAAACAAAATACCTATAGTTTCGTCGACCTCAGACATGTAGGACTCACAAAACTCTACGTGTTTGTCAAACGCTACCGTAGACATATGAGAGGAGGCGCCAATTGCGAAAACCTGTTGATCCGTTTGCAGCGTCCTCTGTTTTTCAAAAGCTGCTGCATCTCTGCCGACCTGGAAAAGGGCACCCATCAATGCAGCTACCCCTGGTACCGCAATCATTCCCGAGACCATATCGGAAATGGRGAGAAATGCTGACGAGGCGATTGATGCGCCAAAGACGATGGCCAAAGAGATGTACAAAATTTTATTAGTCATAGTCACCTATTGCCCCAATCAATTGCGCATTGCAAGCAACCGAAGCGTTGAAAAACTCTAAACCACAATCGTGTGGTTTAATTGCGTCAATTGAATCGGCTTGTTATACCTAATTACCCTGAAACCGTAATTCTTACTGCAACACCTATTACTGATATTACAATCGCAACTATCGATAATGAGAGTGATAACTTATAGCGAAACTCTTGTTTTTTCATCGACAAAATATTTAACAAATGATCATAGCATTTAAACCATTTTTTCGAGTAGTCATTGTCAGTATCATAAGGCTGTTTGTTGCCATCGCCTTTGTCTGTATATGGGAAGTATTCATATAATTGCTTCAACATAACTTTCAGCTCTTTCACAGATAATTCTGACGTTTCTGGTTCAAAAACCTTGCACTGAAAATTATATACATCTTTCAATTTAGTCATGAATTCCCCTTTTCCGAATATGTTAACAGTAGGTATAACGCCGCATTTAGCGGCTTGTCCGCTGCAATGCTTTGTTAGCTAATTGCTTTTTTATATAGCTCCGGTTTAGGGTGATTTTCAATCGTTAACCTAGAAGGGTGTCTACCGCTTCCATCGGCATTGTTATCAATACACAAGTACATTTTATCTGGATAGTTCTCGATTATCTTATTTACTACCTTTATGTGACCTCCGCCAGTTGCAATAACTATTAGGCTATGTCGAGCAACAGCTTTATCAATTAATTCTGAATTTTCTTTTCCGCCTCTTGTGAGAGCTGGATTTTTTTTGGATCGGAGGAGTAAGAAGGATGTACATTAACTAACTCAAAACCACTCCATCCCCACATAACAGCAAGGGTAGTAATATTCGCTAATGTTTGGTCATACTTTAGCTCGTCTACGATTGAGGGGTTTTCACATATAAACAACCCCCTAGGCTTTGTCTCTGACTTAGCTTCCCAACATTTGGTCAAAAGAAATCGAAACTTTCCGCAACTTGATCTTGAGCTTGTTGTTTTGACAACACTACTCGCTTTTTGAACTTCCATCGTACTCCTACTGTAAACTGCTATTTGCTAACGCCTTGCTCACCGGTAAATTGGGAGCGCAGCGAGTAATTTATCCGCGTGTAGCAACTTGTTAGCAATAACTCAGCTCGACTGATACGGAAGTCGAGCTGAACATAAATCACCCAAAATTTCTTGACGCCGGCAATTACTTTTTGTAACTGAACACATCTTTGAATACAGATATGATTCGAGCTGAATTCTCTGGCAAAACGACCTCCCCTTTTTCCATGTCGAAGAAATTTTCCAATACAGCAATATAGGCGTGGCCGACAGCTTCCGTGATTGCAATCGCTGTGGATGCAGAAATAGCTCCGCCGATCAGGGTGCCTGCGCCGGGAATAAATTTCAGGGCGTTAGATACTACAGCTTTACCCACTTGCGCCAGTGCGGTAACTCCCATAATACCAGTCAAAACTGATGTCATTTTTGAATTATCCGCATCTAGTTCGAATTCGGTATTGATTTTATAAATYATAGTGCTTTGTATTGCTGCAAGAATAGGTGCATCAGACCCAGGAATCGGTGAAGCTCCCGCTGTTCCGGCTGCGGCGGAAGCAACGTGAACCATTTTTCTGGCACCCTCTTTCATCGCGGTAAGGCGCTTTTCTATTTTTGAGCGCTGAGCTTTTAGAAAGGCATTTTTTGCCGATTTCTTACCCTCAGGAAATCGCGCTTCAGTGACCTCAGTCAGGGATTCAAGCCCWTTGACCTTTACCACAATATCTTCGTCAATTTCATAGGGGACAGAATTAACGGAAACATAAGCTCCGCTCAAAAAGTCTTTATAATCTTTGTCAATGATAAGCTTTGCTTCTTCAACAAATTCTCTTTCTGACTTGCCTGTAACACGGGTGAAAACTACGATGGCGGGGATATTACGTTTCTCGAGAAGGCCAATCAACGTAAGGTCGCGGTCTTCCACTCGATCACTGCTGGCTTTTATGCAAACCCAGCCAATATGAGGAATATCGCTGTCGTCATTGGCGTTATCAATGGCTTGCCTGAATTCATTTTCCAGTGATGCCATTGTATCTTGATAGTTTTCAGCCTCTATGCCTTTGGTGTCCCAAAGGCAAATACCTTTTTCAGGGATGACAATTTTTTCAAGATGCTGAGTGATAGGCTTTCCTGCACCGGCTTTAACAACTTCCTCGCCAAAAATAGCGTTAATCAAAGTGCTTTTACCTACACCGCTGGCACCAGAAATAATTACATTGCATCGTTCTTTTTCATTAACAGCCTTATTTTTGGCTTTGTCATGATTAAACTCACCGCTTTCCTCGTTGTAGCTGTCGCCAAGGAAATCCTTATAATCGCTCATTTCTTTTTCTCCGCATCACTTCAGTTAAAATTTAGAATTATCGATTGCCAGTGGTTACTCTTGCTAACGCCCCAATCACGCGCCCAAATTGTTGGGTGCTTTTTGGTGATACACTGACGCGAAGCGGCAATCACCCAAAGCCGCGCGACGATTTGGGTGATGTTGACCCACTTTAACGGACACGTCTTTCGTTAAGTACATTGTTTTTCAAACGCTATCGGCGACATATAGCCAATGCTACTGTGTAACCGTGTTCGATTATAAAAGTACTGAATATATTTTCTGAGCTTCTCTCGTAAGTGCCTTAAGTTAGCAATCGGTGCATCTTTGATTAACTCGCCCTTAAGCGATTTAAAGAACGACTCGACTTCTGCATTATCCGTGCATTTCCCTGGCCGATTCATGCTCTGCTCAACACCGTGTTCCGCCAGTAAATGTCGCACCCTATCCGCACAATACTCGCGCCCTCTGTCGGTATGAAATAGCAGTCCCCGTTTAGGCTTTCGGCTAGCGAGT
The DNA here is from genome assembly GCF_001996065.1 of Salinivibrio sp. MA351. NCBI lineage: Bacteria > Pseudomonadati > Pseudomonadota > Gammaproteobacteria > Vibrionales > Vibrionaceae > Salinivibrio > Salinivibrio sp. MA351. The sequence continues at coordinate 9,322 of NZ_MUFG01000045.1, forward strand.
GCTTTGACGATGGTGAACATCGTCAAGTTTGAATCAAGTCTGTCGCTGAGCGCCCAGCTAAGTACTTTTTTTGAGTAAACATCAATCACTACCGCTAAGTAGCCCCATCGGTTTCCTACTTTTATGTAGGTAACATCCGCGGTCCATTGTTGATTGATTTTGCTCGCTTTTTCTTGTTCTAAACGTCGATTGACGAGTCCTTTAAAGAACGTCCGACTCTTTTTCTGACGACGGTAAACACGGTCCACTCTCGCCTTTAAACCGGCTTCTCGCATCAAGCGGGCCACACGCTTACGACTCACTGCGAGACCTTTTGCCTTCAACGCCGCATGGATTTTAGGACTCCCATATCTGCCTTCGCTTTTACGGTAGATGAACGCTATCTCTGCGCCTAGCTCACTATCTGCGCGCGCGTGTCCTGACTGTCCGCGGCTTAGCCAATCATAATAGCCACTACGAGACACAGAAAGGTGCCTACACAGCTTCTTTACTGAGTAAACATCACTATATTGCTTTACGAATCGGTAGGCTTGCGCCTTTGTTCTGCTTGAAAGCGTTGCCACTTTTTTAAGATATCGTTCTCCTCTTCAAGCTCCGTGATCCGTCGCTTGAGCGCCGATAACTCATCCTCCGCCTTGTCTGGCTTCACTTTATTTTTTAGGGACTTGACCATACCAAACTCTCCATCTCGATACGCTTTACGCCATTTCGATAGCATGAATGGATGGATATCAAGCGCCTCTGCAACCGACTTCACTGTTCGATGCGTCTCATAGCTCCATTCAACCGCTTTTAGTTTGAAGTCTAGTGAATATTGCGCTGTCTTTTTACCCGTTTTATAGGCTGGCATACTGACCTCCTCAGGTCGTCGATGCGTGTCCAGTAAAACGGATCAAGTCCAGCGTCACTTGGATTTACT
>NZ_MUFG01000046.1:0-7651 GCF_001996065.1 Salinivibrio sp. MA351
ATACAATATAATCATAGGGTTACAATTTATCCTTTGGGGATAATGTGAACGCCTTGGCCGGGATAGGCGGCATGCACACTTTTGCAGGCAAAGTGATTGCCTCAATCGTTAAAAATGTGTTTAATTATAAGTAGTTAGTTAAAAAATGACGCGTATAACGGTTTTGACAAATCGAGCACGCGCGCTAATACAATGTTATACGATTAAGGAGAGAAATGAAGCCTGATTTACACGGGAGTAGAATTGTTTTGAGGTCAATTCAAACGAATGATTCTGATGATTTGTTTGAAATTTATGGTGATATTAAAACAATGGAATTTGCCTCAGACCCAGTTTTTACATCGAAAGATATGATAGTTCAGATGTTAAAAAACGTCGTCCGTTTGGAGAAATCAGGTGAATCGCTGGAATGGGCGGTTATGGATCAAGCGACAAACAAAGTTATTGGAACCTGCGGCTTACATAGTTTTAGTGATAACGGTGATTCCTGTGAGGTCGGATGCTTACTAAATTCATCGTACTGGCGAAAAGGGTATATGTCTGAAGCTCTTATTTTATTATTTTCTCATGCTAAATCTTTGGGCATTGAAAAATTGTATGCAGATATTGATGAGGGTAACTTTCGGTCTCAAGCTTTGTTTAATAAGCTAGGTTTCAAAGCTAAAAACGGTCAGTTTCAGTGCTTGGTGTGAGGCATCGTATAACAAGAAAATCAACGCGGACTAATAAAGCTTGGCTTGGTTCGCTGCGCTCAAAATTATGGCCAAGCTTTATTAGCCTGTTATTTTGGCGTTATACGGTGGCGGTAGGACGCCCGCTTTCGACACATAGCGAACAAAATTAAATATTTTGTTCCGGGAAACTCAAAACGATCCAGATACTCTGGCTCATTTATAAAGGACATCTTCTTCTGGAAGGATTTAATGAAATTTGATCTAAATGAAGCAATCCGTGATGTGCTAGATTTTCTGAAGACTCATTGGAAGCCCTCATTAGCGAAGTATATTATTTGGCCGTCAATGACGGTAGGTTTAACGTCGCTTAGTGTCCCACTATGGATTGATATTGCGAACTGGGTGTTAGTGCACCAGAATTTTTTCCCTGGTTATCAGTTTCCTATTTCGCAGCCAAATTACCCTCTGGGAGCCTCCCTTATAGGTTTCAGTGTTGTTGTCTATTTCCTTGACGTTTGGCTAAAGAAAAATAATAAGCTACCCAATCAATTAAATAAACTTCCATCACAAGTAGCTGATGAAATAACAGCACGTATGAAGAGTACTGGGTTTACCGCCCAACACCTTCAAGACGAAAAAATAGAAGAATTTGCTCACGAAATTACCTTGCTGCGATTTTTCGGTTCCTTTCCTAAGGAAGAGAAAGCGACGGCTTTAGCAGAAAGCATTATTGGTGGTGAGCTGTCTGGTGGTACCCCTCAAGCAAAAGCCAGGGCGCTAGCGCTACTGGCAAGATACTTGTGCGTGGGGGAAAGAGTTGAGCAGGCGAAAAGCTGGTTATCAGCCTCTAAAAAGCTATGCCAAACGGAAGAGGCAGAAATAGCTCAGGCCTTTATTGACGCGATTGGGTCAAACAATGTAGATGCGGCGTCTGGTTTGCTTAAGACAAGTGGCCCATCTAATTATGCCGCCTTCTTCATGATTAAAAAAACAGTGGAGGGAAACGAAGCTGCTTTTGACTGGCTTGAAGATGCAGGTTTAAGTGTTCAGGACTTAGATAACGGTGGAAAAGTCGCTTTAGTTTCTGCGTTACTGTCCGAACATCAATGGGAAAAGGCTTTAAATATTGTTCAGGCGATAGACAACGAATCCTTGTCTATTTCACCAGCGCTTGCTCAACTTTCCGCATTTACGTTCTTGGTAAACGCAATAAAGGCCGTTGAGCTCCGTGAGAGTGTGTTGAATTATATCCCCTTAGCAGCAGATAGGTTTCCACTGTCAGATAATTCTGAATCTGTAGTGCTTAGAAATCGCGCTGTTGAGCTGTTTAAAATTTGCTCGGATCTGGCAAGGCATCTCGATGCTGAAGATGTTGCGAATATGGCGGATAACTATGTGTTGTGGTTGGAGCTTAGAAACAGAGAAACGTATGAACAAGCAAAGGCACAGCTACAGAGTTACTTCATTAGTTACACTCAAAAAACGCTTGAGTATCTACCATTAGCTTTTGCGTTTGGAATTGATTTCGATCCTGTGTCTATTGAAAATGAGGTTAATAGACAGACAGCGCTAAGCCATGATAATGATCCAATTCTTGGTTTAGCCAGGTTTGTATTAGCACAGACCAAAAAGTCATTCCCGGCAGTGGTGGAATATATTGCCAGCCACAGGCATCAATTGGAAAAAGCTGTTAATCCCGTTGCTATTGGCATGCTTGAAGTAGAGGCATTGGCGCGGTCAGGGTTGGTGGATGATGCAGAACATCTCCTACAAAAGATAGATGGCTCGGGTGCGCCTGAAGCTGAAGTAATAAGTCTGCGAAATATCATCGAGTCAGCCAAGGGTAAAGATCCAGTTGCATTAGCTATAGGCCAATATCAACAAAGTAAAGCTACCAATGATCTTTTTCATTTGATTAATTTACTGGAAAGAGAAAACGTTGGGGATAGATATTACTCATATTGTAAGGAGCTATTTGATCGCACTGGCCAGGAATCTGATGCTATCAGAATCTGTAATGCCGCCTCTTCGCTTGGAAAATTTTCTGAGCTTCATCAATTTCTATCAGATAGGATGGATCTCGTCAAGAGAAGCGAGGGGCTACAAGCTCACTGGGCTTGGTGTCTATTTAGAAAAGGGGACCTAAGTGGTGCTCATGAACAGATTGTGCTTTTGAGGCAATCGAAATCACAACTAACTGATCTTAAAACGCTTGAAATCAATTTGTCTATATTCGGTGGTGACTGGGAATCCCTGACTGTCTTTGTGGAAGATAGCTGGAGTAGTCGGGAAGAGCTGACTGCCACTGAACTTTTACAAGCTGCCCAGTTAGCTAAAGCAGTCTCCCCAGGTCGAGCAAGGCAAATAGTAGAGTTTTGTACTGGCAAATATACTGAAGATCCTCAAGTGTTAGCGGCATCGTACTTTACGGCGACCACGATGGTCTGGGAGGACAATCAAAAAGCATCCGAGTGGCTCAATAAAGCGATGGTTCTCTCCAATGACGATGGCCCATTGCATAGGGCTTCATTAGACGACTTAAAAGAGATGATGTCTGAAGCCAGGGAGAAAAATGAGAAGGTTTTTAAAGCCTATATTGATGGTGATGCGCCTATTTTTACAGTGGCGGAGCTATTGAACAGGACGGTGTCTGACTTTTATCTGGTTCAACCCCAGGAAAACAAAAGCGCGAAAGATATACGGCGGAAAAATTTAGTACCGATATTTCATGGTGCTAGGTCGGTTCAGAATATTGATAGTGAGACGATTGCCATCGATGCTTCAAGTGCGCTGGTTATGGAGAATATAGGGCAGCTACATCATTTGTTTGATTGCTTCGAGAGAATTGTTATCCCTCACTCGTTCATGCGCTGGTTGTTTGAAGAGAAGCAGAAAGTAGCTTTTCACCAGCCGAGTCAGATTGAAAAGGCAAAACATTTTGAGCGAATGGTATCTGACGGCAGAATTTCAGTTTTTCATCCTAAAAAGATCAACAATCCGCAGCTGGCGTTAGATGTGGGTGATGAGCTTGCATATATGCTTGAGGAGGTTCAAGCGAGTCCTACAAATGAGTCGCAGGCATTGGTGGTTTGTTCCTGGCCTGTGTATAAGGTCGGTGGCTCTTTCAGAGATGAGGAAGCTGATCTTTCGTCATTTCATCACGGCCTGATTTCATGTTCACAATTAATCAGAAAACTCGTGGGTTTGGCTGTAATCACAGAAGCTCAGTGTGTTAAATCCTTAAGTTACCTGCGCCAACACGAGAAAGAATGGCCCACTGATCTTGAAGTAACAAGTGGTGCAAGATTATTTCTCGATTCACTGTCAATTACCTATTTAATGACCGTTGAAATGCTCGACAAGCTCAGCGAGGCCGGATTCGAAGTGTATGTCTTTAAAGGGGAGCGAAATAGGTATAGGTCGCTGATAAACTACGATTCAACCATCGAGCTGGCAGATTCGAAAATAGAAAATATAAGGAAGCTGTTTTCTAATGGGCTTACATCTGGGAAAGTGATTCTTGCTGAAACGCCGTTAAATAAAGGCCAAGTGGCTGCTGCTTCTAAGAATAATTATGCCAGACCAACAGAAGAGCTTTTTGAGACGCTGAAAGTATGCGATGCAGCATTTATAGATGATCGATTTATGAACAGGCATCGAAATATTACATTTAATGAAAGAACGGTACCGATTTTTACATCGTTAGATTTTATCGAGACGCTACACCATAAAGGGCTTATTTCTCAAGAACAGAAGCTTGATGCCAGAACATCGCTTCGGGAGTTTGGGTTTGAGTTTGTTAGCATTTCTTCTGAAGAGCTTGAATATCACCTAAATCACTCGGTTATTGCGAATGGTGAGTTTAAGCCAACCAAACAGCTAAGACTGATAAGAGAGAATATGCTTTTGATCAGGATTAGTGGCCTGGTTCAGCTCCCGCGAGATGCGCAGTGGCTACACGAAACAATGAAAACGATTGCACAAGCCATAAAGGCTCAGTGGTCGGCAGATTTTCCACTCGAACTAAGCCGTGCCAGATCTTGCTGGCTTTATGAGCTGATGGGCTATCGGGAGTGGGCGCAGGCCCACCAAATAAGGGGTGATGGAGGAATGGCCTATTTGGGTGAGGTATTAAAGGTGAATTCCATGTTGATTGCACCGGAGTCTGTATCTGATAAGCAAAAGGAAGACTACAAAGCTTGGTTGGATGAGTTTGTTCTGGGGCCGCTGAAGGATTTTGATCCGTGGAGCTTTAAGAATGTGGTTGACTCTATGAAGCAGCAGGTTAAAAGCCTTTCTCAACAATCGATGCTGGAGGAAAAGTCGGATGGCTAATTCTGATTCTATGCGTGCTTATATGGCCTCCCACGTTATCAATTTATTCCCCAGTCTGGTAAGGGCTGAACTATTATCTGATTCTAAGTTGTTGGAAGAGCTGGCTCTTGTGGCAGATGTCACAGTCAGTTTTGGTGATAAAGATATAGCCTTTTCCAGAAGTGCTCTCTTTGAGGCTACTCGCAGTGCTTTTGAAAATATCGAGGAAGAATACTTTCTGGAGGATATTAATGGCACTCCTTGGTCTCTACGCCATCATCTGTGTGAACGTCCAGCCTTTTCTTTAACTAAGGGTGATTTGCAGATACTTAATGATAGTTTTTGGCCGCTTTGTGCTGATGTAGACAGGCGGTTAAGCCTATTTGAGATAGAAGCGAAGGGTAAATCACTTTCGAAAGAGGAACTGGACCGTTGGAGGGCAGTGCTTTCGGTACCAACGATCAGTGATGATGATGTGTCAGATTTGTTGCTTGATTTGGATCACTCGCCAAGTCACATTGAGGCCTTATTGAGGCAGGAGTTTCAAGGCTCCTCAAATAAAGTTTCCACGCTGGTTCCAGATAATATTCGCTATTACGAAAGGCTTGTAGGGAAATGCTGTGGGAGTAAAAATATTGATGAGTACTGTAAGGTCGAGCTAAAACAGCATTTTGACGACCGAATAGAAAATAAAGTGGGTATTAATGATCTTTTGATCTGCATCCATGAGTCTATATCAGTAATTGTTTCCAATGGTCTTGTTGATGAGGCTCAGTATCACGCAATAGCAAACCAAGCAATCGAAACCTGTCATCCAATACTTTTAATATCATGCCTTGAAGTAGGCATACTAAAATTCAAGGATTCATCAGCCGCGATTATTAAAAAGTTGTTTGAATGCATATCTTCTGAAAAAACGTTAGATAACCTGCGTCTATTTTGCTCAATGGAAGTTTTTGTTGATGGAGAACTGGCGCGATTGCAGATATTCAAGGGGAAGCCACCATTCTATAGGCGTCTTGCCTCATTTGCTCAGTCAGCGTTAATTGTCAAGGTGGGGTTGGAAGAGGGGGTCGCTTTTGACAAAGTAGAGCAGTGGGCTTCTCGGCAAAGGGGGCTTTATTTTTTCTGCCAGAGTTTTGTCGACCTAATGGAAGAGCCAAGATGGCTACCGATGTATTTAACCGCAGAGCAGTTCATTAATGAGCTCTATGGACGGGCAAATAATGCATGTCAAAAGGCCAATACGAGTGAGGTTGTTGAGTACCTTAAAAAGGAGCTTACGCTTGGCTCGCGATTGAACTTGCATTCGTTCTTACCTGGGCCATTGGAAGGTGGCTCTGCACCAGCGGATGTGCCACATGAAATCTCGAACTTGCTTTCTAAGCATATAAACGGTGAGGCTTCATTTGAGTCCTACAAGGTTTTGATGAATTCTGCACCTTTCTGGAAAATTGATGACGAATATTTGGAGCGCGCAGTTTCACTACTCGAAAGCGCGCAGCACAAGTTGGCAGCGGCTAACGACAAGGATTCTATCTATCAAGTGTTAAACGGACTGGCTCAGGTTGCCTGTATGACCAGAAGTATAAAGCTTGCTGCATCGGTGACGATCTTAAGCCGACTATATCGGGACTATATTGATGTGGATTCTGAGCCTGAAAACTATCTGGCAATAGGTCTCGTGGCAGGAGCAGCTTTTGAGGACAAAGAAGGCTGGGCGGAATATATAGGACAATGGTGTACGGAGTTGGCATATCTGCCAATCGGCGCGGACGCTATTGAAAGAATAGAAGTGATGCTTGGAAGGCTTTGTATCCTGGAGCCCTATTTATACTACACCTGCTCAAAAGCCCTCGATATTTTGAGGATGCTGAGTAGTAAATGAATTACAGTTTATGAAATGGTTAGAACTAGGTATTTGATTTAAAATTACACAACATCCATTACCTAGAACCCTAGGGCATTGTAGAATTCCTAGCGTGCTATTTTGGACGAATTTGGACATGGCTATGCTGGTTCAGCTCACGTATAACAAGCGCAAGCACTCGGAACAATTTTCCACTTCGCTTCAAATTGTCCGGTGTTGCGAGCGTTAAGTTTCTAAAGGAGTATCGGTGTTTGACATCAAGATTATTACTGCGATTATTGGCTCAAGTGTTTTAGCTGCATTAATAACCGCAATCTTTTCTAGAATTCAGCACTCTCGCCAAATAACGGTCAGATATGTAACTGAAGAAAGAGAAAAGTGGAGAGAAAACCTGAAAGTTGCAATGAGTGAACTTTCTGAATATGTAAATTCATCTGATGATAACGAAAAAACCAAAAAAATCAGAAGCAAGGCAACTTATATCAAACTATGCCTAAACCCTGACCCTAAGCATAGCTCCGACTCTGATGTTCTGAAAAAACTCGATGAAATTTGCAACTCGCCATCATATCGAAATTTCAAGAAGCTTGAAAAAAGCATGCAAATTATTCTTAAACATGATTGGGAAAGAGTAAAACTTGAGACAAAGACAAAACACTTGACTGTATTATATTTAATAGCTTTCTCATGTTTTATTTACTTTGGCATAGACCTCTATTTCAAAGATACTTTGTTTTATAAAAAAACCCAAAGTATCGAGCTTTTCTCAGGTCAGTATACAGAACTATTTTAC
>NZ_MUFG01000047.1:0-7398 GCF_001996065.1 Salinivibrio sp. MA351
ACCGATTACCGATTATCACCGGCCGCACGTATCATGCGACCAATGTGCCGCCTTATACCTTGCCGGCACACAAAACCAAGACGGTTTGGCGCAGCGAGAGCCACCAAGGCGAGGGGTATAACGAGCTCACGTTCGAAGACCAATCGGGCAGTGAGCAAGTGTATTTACATGCACAAAAAGACTGGCATACCGAGGTAGAAAACGACCGCGTGACCGAGATAGGTCATGACAACCACCATCAGGTACACAACGACCAATTTCATCGTGTGATGGGCAATGCGCATCATACCGTGGAGGGAGAGAGTCGCACCCGTATTGGTGGCAACCACTCCAATCTCGTCAAAGCCAGTGAGTACTATAAAGTCGGTAAGGTTCATGCGGTGGAAGCCGGAAGTGACATTCACCTAAAAACGGGCGCTAAACTGGTGATCGAAGCCGGTGCAGAAGTTACCTTAAGTGCCGGCGGTAGCTTTGTGAAAGTGGATGCGGCAGGCGTGCATGCTTCTGGTGCCGCAGTGAACTTAAACTCAGGCGGCAGCGCAGGCAGTGGACCAGGCTTTAATGGCCAAATGGCGAAGCGTCCCAAAACTATCGACGCCTTGGCCGATCCCGAAGCCGCGCCACTCCCCGATATCCAAGCGGTTGATGTAATGACCACATCAGAAACACAGCAAGGGGCACCGACGCCATCGTGGGCGCCGAGAACAGACGATACGCCATCATTGGCGCCTAAACGTCAAGTAGAAGCGCTAAAGGGACAATCTCCTTTATGTGAGGAGTGCGAGAAGTGATGACTATTTTGGCGCATAGCAATCTTTTCGATAGCGTCCCTGACATGCAGCCGCAAGAGGGTCATCGTTTGTATTTGATGGTCGATGGTGGACAAATTGAAGACATGGCGCAGCAACTATATGGCTTGGAAGGAGAGTTAGACATTATGCCTGTCTATACTCAACCGCCTTATGACCAGCTGCTCGCGGTTTCTCCCTTTATTGTACGATTGACCGACGCAGTGTGGACATGGTTTACGACCCTCAATCAACCCACTGCAGGATATGTATTCGCGTCTTCACACCCCGGGCTTGATGTCGCACATCAGTTACGGGATTTCATTCAAGTGCTGTCACCCTATGGCAGTAAGGTGTTCTTAAAGCTGGCGCACAGTGAATGCATTGATGCGTTGCTGTTTAATGACTTTGGTGGCTTCTGGTCCTTGATGTCGGCACTTTGGCTGCCGACGCGTGAAGGTTGGCAAGTTTATCATGCCCCTGAGTCGGCCAAATCAGTCTCGTTGCCCTATCAGCTCTCCGACCCTCAATGGAGCGCGCTTGGTAAGGTGGTTTGGCGTAATCAGATACAAAGCCTTAAGCAACATATGCAAACTTACTTTCCTGAGCGTCTTACCTCTCAGTCAGATCCTGACCAATGGGTACAGACGTGGGCAGAAACTGCCTATCAGCAAGGATTTCATACCGGGCAAGACCTGACGCAATTTTTCAATGTGTTAGGTTTTGTAGGTGAGCAAGCGCTTGATGCATCTGTGCATCCCGATATAAGCAATATTGTTCTCAATCCATCGGCACTGACGCCCTCTCAGCGCATCGAGCAAGCGGCCTTATTGGCAAAACACGAATCAGAACAAGCCGAGTCTCACTTATCGAACCAGCAGGAGCAGCTATGAGTGACCCAATCTCAGCGGCCAAATGTGCCAACAATCAAGATAGCCGCGACCCAACCGGACCGTGTCCTTTAAAAGGTGGCAGCGTTGGTTTTGTTCCTGTGCGTTATGCGTTCGACAATGGCTATGATCAAGACGATTACACACCAATATTTGCTTTACCTAAAAAGTGGCAAGGTGAAGCGTGGATCGAGGCAGAGTATAGCCAGCGCACATTGCGCCAACTAAGGGACGGTTGGCTGTATGTCTACGACCAAGACGCGGAGCGTCTCGATGAATACCAAGTGTCTGGTACCAAACTCATTAAAAAGCTGAATGATGACAGCGATGGCGAAACATCAAGCCGTTTAAACTATCCGGTTAAACACACTGTCTATCTTGCGTTTTCGCATCTACGCTGGACGGTGCGCTTAAAAGCGCTGATGCAAGAAAAGGATCAGCTACGCAGTGCGTGGATGCGAGAGCTCGATCTTGATTATTATCGCGAGAATATGGCGCATCCACACACCGGCAGTTTAAAGCAACTCGGGCAAAGTGTGATTGATATTGGCGAGGACTCTGCGCCGACTGGGTTATTTGCAAGTACGTGCACACCGCTTGATGAAGTCGATGATCTAGAAACCGATGAGCAAGACGTTCAACAACACCAGCACGTTGCACAAAAGCCAGGTAGCACGGTCACTGACTACAAGGTGGACTTGGATAAACCCAATGAAGGCTTTTTTATTGCGCTGGATGATAGGTTGGCCGATGTGTCTGATTTGTTCTTGCCTTTATCTCAGGAAGTCGCGCGACAGAGTGTTATTTTAAAAGACGAAGAGAACATGCATAAGCTCCAAATGGCTGAGCTGACGCGAATGCTAGCAGGCGTGAAATTGGATCAAGACGAAGTACCCAGCTCAGTGAAGGGTGACCCCATCAGAGAGTTGGCATTCGAGCGCCATGTTATTGACTATCTTGCGACACAACGGCTTGCTGACCAAGAGCGAGCGGCTTTAGAAAGTAATCCCAATGTCGCGACTGTGCCGATGACGTCACTGCAAGAAGAGGCGTTAAATAAAGGGGCGCTTCTTGAGGAACAATACGATTACCAACTCACTGAAGAGCAAAAACAGCGTTGGTCTATGTTCAGCGATGAAGTGGATTGGGAAGCGCTAGAGGCATTTCTCTCGGACCATTACAACCAATTACAAGGCCTTGATGCGCGCATCGCCAATCGCTACAAAGACTTTATGCATGGCCTTAAACAATTAAGCACCGAACCAGCCATTGTGGGTGTAGACAATCAAGACACGGATCATTTGGTGTATCTGCTGAGCTTAGTGAGTCAATATTTGGTTGGCGTAAAACACGCGATAAACAATGAGGAAGCACAGGCTGAACTGAATAAAGTTCTGGACTTTGATCAGCCTGATAATCTCTTAGCGCTGGCGTCAGTGGGTTTCTCAAAAGACAATTGGCAAGCACTGAATGATGAAGTGCAGAAGATTGAGCATCATTTTATCGGCTTAGATAAACCGGGAGACATGTTGGCACTGTTTAGTGCGATTGCTAACTATGACGGATTCACGGGCGATGTTCGTATCCAAGAGAAGGAATGGTTTAAATCGCTTGCAGAGCCCGTGAAAAACAGTTTTTCTGCGTTGCAGCATGCGACATCAGGCGCGGCGGAACAGACGTGGCGAGCGATAACCAACCTGTTATTTCCTAGCCAAATGAATACCACGCATAGTCCTGCAGGCATGATCAGCAATTTACGGCTAGTGATATTGGAGGCAATCGTTAATCCAGAAGCGATTGTTGCACACAACCCAGACTATCCGGCGCAAGTTTCGGCATGGCAGCGAAAGATGAATGCCGAAGTTGCAATAATTACACGGATCAGCCAACCCCCGGTGGGGCAACCAACCCCCAAAAATCACCAGATTCAAACCATGCATGCAGCTCAGCAGAGGTTGCAGAAGCTGTTGAGTAGTGAGTTACCTCAAATGGTCACGCTAAAGCATCAAGCGGCGAATGATGCAGCGAAAAAAATGCTCAATCAAGCCATTGAGCGCATCTGGCAAAAAGGTACACAAGCTGCTCAAACATCGTGGAATAAGCTCGGTAAAATGGGAGGCATACTTGCGATCCTCAATATTTGGAATAGTGCATCAGTCTTACATAATATTCGTTATAAAGCCGAGCAGCACCCAGAGACTAGCTTATGGGCAAACCCAGCACTAAGAGAAGCGACCTACTCGACCGCCTATGCGGTTTCTCAGGTTGCAGGACTTTGGCGCGATGAGGCATGGAAAAAAATAATCACCGATGAAGAGCTCTTAAAAAGAAGTCTAAGTAAAGTCTTGGAAAGGACATCAAGTGCCTCAAAGGCGGCCGCGTTGAAGACCTTTGCTAAAACCACAGCGATGGTTTCATTATTTGGCTTATTTGCAACGGGGCTAGAAACGTGGGATAGCTATAAAAAGTATGACGACTTGAGTAACACTCCAATGGAAAGTCTAGGTTACGTTCTAAAAGGACTAGCCGCTGGTTCGCAAGCGGTTGTGTTTCTCGCTCAGGCCGTGGCAAATTTCGCTAGTAGGTTTGGAATATTAGGCACAAGCATTGGATCAATAATTGCTCCTTGGATGATGACCACGTTAATGGTTGCAGGTATTGTGTCTTTACTTTCCGTCTTAATTATTAATCTAGTTAAACGCTCGGATCTTGAAATTTGGTTGCTTCACTCAACCTGGGGGAAGCAGACGAAAAAATGGGATTTTCTCGAAGATCTAACGAGTCTAGAGAATATTATTAATAAACCTCAAATTCGGCTAACTGCTATCCCAAGTCGGCAACCTTCACAATGGATGGACGCTGGCACAGAGCAGTGGCAATTAGAATTAACCCTGCCTGCGTTTACTCGGGATACAAAAATTGGTTTACAAATCACCCGTAAACCCAAAGATAAGAGCTACCACTACCGTGTTGCTCAGCCAAAATCTGCAGTGGTAGTCAATGAGCAAGGTGGTACATGGAGCACAGATGAGGCATCAGGAAGCCCTATCTACCGACTAAATATGGGCGGTACCACCGACGATACGGTGGCGGTGCTTGTCAGTATGCCTTTTGCTTGGCAAGCATCAGAAAAAGAGACGCTTGGTTATATTGCTGTCGGTAGTCATCAAGGCGATCTACTCGTAAACCCTGCTCCGAAAGACAAAAAACTTGCCAAACGCACCATTGAAGTGAGAGTTTACTGAATGACCTCTAATAAAAAAACCGAAGTACTTAAAGAGCAATTGGATAAGAGTAAAGTTGAATATTATTGGGAGTTTTCTGGTATTGGTGGAAAATATTCTGGCCCCATTAGACTGGTTGTCGCTCTCTTTATTGGCTTATTTCTACCTGTATTCTTGATGGTAGTAGAGGACACTCCGATATGGAGCTCTGGTTCTTTGTTTTGTTTTACATTAGCAACCATGGGTTTTTTAATGACGAGGTATCTCTTTTTTCCCGACAAACATCGCTGTTATCACTTGACCTCATTGGGAATTCATTACACAGAGAAAGATGTGATCCCAGAGGCTGCTTACAAAGTCGTTCGCGGCATTTCTTGGGTGGGTATCGCAGTCTGTATTATTACTGGGTTTATGCTAGGTCCTCTTGCCTTTGTTGGGGCCGGTGGTTTTGCGCTGATGTCATTTGGGATGACGAATTTTCGCCCTAAGATTAATCAGTACTATATATTGATTTCTGAGCGTACGGTTGTGTTTGATTTAGAGAACCATGGGGTACTGTCATTCGAAGCTGCAGAGCAGGATGTGCATGCTTACGGTGGCGATATATACACCATGACAATCGACCAAAAGCAAGAACTACTTGCTACATTACGTTCACTCTTCCCTAGTATCGAGTTCGTCAAAATAAAAAGGTTGAAAGACCAGTATAAACACCCTATCTATCAGCAGGAAGAAGAGAGTGCTGCCGAATAGGATGATTTTTAACAGCTCACTTCAATTCGGGAAGAGTGAATGATGCGTACCATTGAAGTGAGAGTAGACTAAATGATCTCAAATGAAACAGTCGAACGATTAGAAGAGCAACTGTACACAGATAGAGTTGAGTACAACTGGGAGCAAGTTGGTCCTGATGGGAATTATTCCCCAATGGTTCGATGGGCTCTCTCTCTAATGATTGGTTTGTTTTTGCCAACGTTTTTAATGATTGTTAGTGATGCTTCCTGGTGGAGTACTGCTTTTTGGTTTTGCTTCACTTTGGCTGTGATGGGAGTTTTGATAACAAGATATCTATTTATTCCTGACAAGCACCGTTGTTATTATCTAACCTCTATGGGTATTCATTACACAGAAAAAGACATGATCCCCGATGTTGCTTATCAGGTAGTGCGTGGTTTTGCGTGGGTGGGAATCGTGGTCTGTGTTATTGCCGTGTTTGTGCTCGGTCCTCTCGCGTTTGTTGGAGCAGGTGGCTTTGCGCTAATGTCTTTTGGGATGACGAATTTTAAGCCAACGACGGAAAAGCATGAGGTATTCTTTTCGGATAGACCCATATTATTTAATCCGATGAGCGATAGCATATTACGCATTGATAGTAATATTCCTACTGAGTACTCCAGCAGTCGAAACTTTTACTTTTCTTCTTTGGGAGAAAAAGACGCGGTTGTATCCTTGATTAAAAAAATTAGGAAAGATATCGAGTATGTGGAAATGACTAAAATGAATGACATGTTTAAACATCCAATCTTCATTCAGGACTAGTATATTTGGATACCAAAGAGAAACATTGKTTTTATAATGTCATGTTATCTATGGGTGATGCTCTATTCATATCAATGTATCTTGAAATTGCTGGGGCGAGCGGTTGAAGTAAGAGCTGAAAAAATGAGTAATGGAGATAACACAGAGCTCCTCGAGGAGCAGCTGTGTGCTGCTCAGGTGATTTATTCTTGGGAATCTATGGGGGCGGGTCTGAAACACGAGAATATGGTTAAATGGGGACTGTCGATATTTGCTGGAACATCATTTCTTTTGTTTCTTTGGTCAGTGCTCGAGAAGTTGACTGTCGACTCATTTGCTTTTTGGGTATTAAGTGGTTTTTTGACACTGATGGTTTTTGCATCAAGATACTTGTTTCTACCCGATAAACATCGCTGTTATCAATTAACCAGTCTCGGTATTCATTACACAGAAAAAGACATGATCCCCGATGTGGCCTATCAAGTGGTGCGTGGTTTTGCGTGGGTGGGCATCGTGGTCTGTGTTATTGCCGTGTTTGTGCTCGGTCCCCTCGCGTTTGTTGGGGCCGGTGGTTTTGCGCTGATGTCTTTTGGGATGACGAACTTTCGCCCTAATGTAAATCACTCTTATATATTAATGGACCACCGAACCATTCTATTTGACTTGGCTAACGATAATGTGCTTTCTTTTACTATTCCAGAGAAAGATAACCTAGAATATAAACGTCGTGTATATACTCAAACGTATGAAGAAAAACTCACCGTTATAAATCACTTATATACTCTTTTCCCTAATTTAGAAGTTATCAAAATCAATAGGGCAAATGATCAATATAAACACCCTATCTATCAGCAGGAAGAAGAGAGTGCTGCCGAATAGGATGATTTTTAACAGCTCACTTCAATTCGGGAAGAGTGAATGATGCGTACCATTGAAGTGAGAGTAGACTAAATGATCTCAAATGAAACAGTCGAACGA
>NZ_MUFG01000048.1:0-7294 GCF_001996065.1 Salinivibrio sp. MA351
ATTCTGTGTCCCCCAATTTTTATAGGTCTATGTGATCATCCAGTCGGTCTTCGAAGTGAATAGTCAGCTGCGATAGCGTCAGGCAGGATCGAGGGTGTTCATAGTACTTACGCCTGAGGACGATTTTCTGTTCGGCTAATACCAATATTCCGTTTTAAGTATAAAGCTTTTTTCCAAGTGTTGAGTGTGTAGCCTAAATATTTACCGCCCAGTGAGTGATACAACACTCGCTGGGCGGTAGCATTCYTATCAGCTTATTCTGACGCAAGTTGCACTGCTTCCTTTTCATCTTATTCGCGATATGGAGCAGCGAGCGTTGGAGGCGACGAACGCCCCCTTTGTGGCGAACTTCATTAATAGTGACGTTGAGACATCCGGTCAGCGAGACTGGATCAAGAAAATGCCGGCTGAGACCTACGCCAAGCTCTTTTCGGTTCTATTGCATTATCATGATTTAGAATTTTGGGGGAACGATGTAGAAGCAGCGAAGGATAACCTCAACCAAGTGGCTGCGATGACCAAGCTTTTGGAGTGGATAAGAGGAGAGAGCCAACCGGTAAGTGACAATGCCAAGAAAAAGTTCGAGAACGTCATGCAAAGGGTCGGAGAAGAGATTGAGATGGAGCTTCCCGAAGAGGTGAAATGGCAACGGTATGCGGAAAATATTGATAAAATATTAATGTTTTGGGAGAAGGCCTACGATAATTTAATTAATGAGAAGTTAGAGGAGGACTTCTTACGGGATAAGAACAAAATTATAATTTGTTTAGGTGCGCTAGTTAAACAATGGGTACCTTATAAAAAGATGATTTATCTCCCCGCTTATCAGGAAGTGGTTGAATATGAGGTTGCTCATGTAAATGATAATTCAAAAATAAATGATCTAAAAAATAAAAGGTTCCAGAAAATCATTGGTGGTTGATGTGAAATTGTTAAAATTTTTAGCGATGGCTGCTTGTATCTTTCCATTCCTATCTTGTGCGGAAACGTTGGAGAAAGGAATTGAGATATTAAACCAAGGTCAGTTTAAAAAGGCTCGTGAGGTATTAAAACCTTTAGCGGAACATGGCGATGCTAATGCGGCCTACTGGTTGGCGTATATCCAGTTTAAGACTGCCGAAACATTGTATGTAGGTTCTAACTTACTACAGGCGGCTGAAGGGGGTAACCCTTGGGCAATGGCGACACTTGCAGGTACCCATATGCCAAAGGTGACGACATCATATTGTAATTATCTTGGCTGGCCGTGTGATGAAAAATGGGTTGATAAAGCAATTGAAGGTTGGGAGAGACTCGCCGAAGAAGGTGATGGGAAGGCAATGTATGCCCTTTTATATCATGACCCTAGTTGGTGGCAGTATATTCCTTCGCTTTCTTTTATGACTCCTCGTTCTGGTCTTTTTTTAATGAAGAAAAGAGAATTGAGTATTTAGAAAAGATGGCTTTACATGGCGATGGAGTGGCATCCTATAAACTGTTCCATATACTCGAAGAGAATGAGGAGCCCAGAAGAGCGACTAGTGTAATAGAAACTGGAATAAAAGAAAGAAATTCTTACGCTTTATATAGCGCATCTATAGGGTTAATACGTTTAAAGAGGGAGTTTGGTATAGGTCCAGAAGGCGAACGGACATCGAAGCGAGCATATTTTTATTGTAGTRCTGCTGATATCCTTCTCGGGAAGGAAGGTGATTGTAGTGCTAGTGGTTTCTTTGATTTCGAATATGATAGAGATATAGGAAGGCATAAGTATTATGATAAAGTTACGGGGGAAAGGGTGACAAAAAAACAACTTGAAAAGATTCGAAAAGAAGCAAAAGAATATGTCGCAGGATATCACACTGATTTAAAACTCGATGAAACAACCGTTGAATTCTTCAAGGGCTATAGTGATAATCTTTGAATTTTTGTATGTAAAAATTTGCGCGGGTGTTCAGAATTCTGTGTCATCCTTTCCTCACAGATCCACGAAATCGTCGCTCCGGCTATTCAGCTGCGATTTTTAGTAGACGCTCAGCGATATGCCAAGCAACTTTTTGCCAAGCCAAGCAAAAAGTTGCTTGAGTCGTGCAAAAAATTGGTCACGTAATCGATAAGCATTTGAAAATAAGGGTATAAAAACTTGGCATGAATCTAGCTTAATAGCAGGGATAGACAGCAACAGTCGCTGTTTGAACTCGAATCATACAAAAAGGAGCGATTATGCCAACGCCATGTTATATCTCGATTGAAGGCGAAACCCAGGGTTTAATTACTGCCGGTGCCTGCACCGCGGATTCTATCGGTGATTCTTTTGTCGAAGGCCACGAAGACGAAATGCTGGTACAACAGTTTGACCATAATGTGACGGTTCCCACCGACCCACAATCTGGTCAGCCATCCGGCCAACGTGTTCATAAACCATTCAAATTCACCGTGGCATTGAATAAAGCTGTTCCGCTGCTTTATAACGCACTGTCTTCGGGCGAGAAAATGTCGACAGTAGAGCTGAAATGGTACCGTACCTCAATTGAAGGTAAGCAAGAAAACTTCTTTACCACCAAATTAGAAAGCGCCTCTATCGTGGATATCCATTGTGAAATGCCACACTGCCAAGATCCGGCGAAGTCAGACTTCACTCAGAACCTGACCGTGTCGATGTCTTATCGCAAAATCACCTGGGACCACGTCAACGCAGGTACTTCAGGCTCTGATGACTGGCGCAAGCCGGTTGAAGCTTAATTGCTATTGCTAGGTTGCGTCGGCTTTGTGCCGGCGCTTCACCATTTGTTTAGCAGCGTTCGTTTTCCAGAGAGCGTTGCTAGACAAGTGTCCACTGTTGCGAGAACAAGATTCGGGAGACATCATGGCGAAATTACGTTTTGAATTTAGCGTCGAAGGCCTAGAGCCAGACACGTTTGTGGTCAGAGAATATCAGGGCAACGAGTCCCTCTCTGCTGCGGCGTTCGACCAGCAAGCTTGCAACGGGTTTCGTTATTCGATTGCATTGGCAAGTCGCGATCATTCCCTAACCCCTGACCAATTAGTGGATTGCCAAGCCACGCTTGCTCTCTATCGCAACGGGCAATGTGAGCGTCGTATTCGCGGTATCATTCGTCAATTTTCCCAAGGGGATATTGGTCATCATCACACTTATTATGATGTTGAATTAGTGGCTGAAATTGAGCGTCTATCACTACGGCAAAATAGTCGTGTATTCCAACATCAGACGGTTCCCCAAGTTATTTCGATCTTGTTGCAAGAAATGCGTATTACGGATGTCGGTTTTGGGCTGACAAAAGAATATGCAGAGCGTGAATTTTGTGTTCAATACCGAGAAACGGATCTCACCTTTTTTCATCGTATTGCCGCAGAAGAGGGGTTGATGTATTGCTTTGTTTGGAAAGAGGACAAGCAGCTTTTATATATCACTGACTCGCCCTTTTCGCTTCCCGCCCTTAAACAGCCGATTGTGCATAACGCTCAGGCTGCAGGTGTCGTCGATGAGCCTTATATTCGTGCCATCGAAAAACACACTCGGATAATCCCGTCATCACTGGAGATGAAGGATTATAGCTTTAAAAAGCCGAATTATAGCTTCTTACAGCAAGTGAATATGTCCGGCATTGAGCATCAGCGCCAAGACTACGATGTTTATGATTTTCCAGGTCGATATAAAGACGATACGCAAGGTAAACATTTAACCCAGATACGCCAAGAATTTCTGGCACGTGACAAAGTCACGGCGACTGGGGAAAGTAATCATTTTCTTGTGCAGGCGGGTCATGCATTTGAAATGCAAGATCATCTCGACCGTACCATGAATCAAAAGTGGCAAGTAGTGCGCGCTCAGCATTACGGCACCCAACCTCAAGCAGTTGAAGAAGAAGGCGGCACTGGCGCCACTACCTATCATAATCGGTTTACGGTGATTCCGGCCTCTATCCCTTGGCGGGCCACTCCACACCCTAAGCCACAGGTGGACGGCCCTTTAATAGGGGTTGTGGTTGGGCCTGAAGGCGAAGAAATTTTCTGTGACGAACATGGCCGAGTAAAAGTTCATTTCCCTTGGGATCGTTACTCGAGTGGAAACGATAAAAGTAGCTGCTGGATACGGGTGTCTCAAGGTTGGGCGGGGAGCCAATACGGCATGATGGCGATTCCACGTATTGGCCATGAGGTGATTGTATCGTTTTTACATGGTGACCCCGACCAACCGATCATCACTGGCCGGACCTATCACGCGACCAATATATCCCCTTATACATTGCCGGCCCATAAAACCAAGACGGTTTGGCGCAGTGAAAGCCACCAAGGCGAGGGCTACAACGAGCTCACGTTTGAAGATCAATCGGGCAGTGAGCAAGTGTATTTGCATGCTCAGCGTGATTGGCAATCATGCGTGGAAAATGATGTCGTTACGCAGGTGCGGCATAATGAGCATCAAAAAGTGGACCATGATTCTTTATCGGCTGTTATGAGTAACCAGCATGTGACGGTCGATAAGCAATCACGAACACGAGTGAAAAAAGATGCCACAATTGCCGTTTCTGGAGGGATACATGAAAAAATCGATAACCGCTTCGCCGCAACGGCGGGACGTGAGGTGCATCTAAAAGCAGGCGCAAATGTCGTGCTTGATGCAGGTACGGAGGTTACGGTAACCGCCGGTGGGAGCGTAATGAAGGTTGATGCGGCCGGGGTGCACCTTATTGGTCCAGCGATCAATTTAAACGCTGGCGGAAGTCCTGGTAGTGGCTCTGGGTACCAAGGACAGCCAGCGAAATCGCCACGCTCAGTGAACAAACCTTGATCGTTTAATGCAAACTAAGAAATTTGAGGAAAGATATGCCCAAAGCAGCACTTGTTGGCCATGTGGGAACCGCGCATGATGGATTCCCACCTACACCGATTGTGGCGGGGTCGTCAACGGTAAAAGTTGACGGGATACCCGTAGTTCGTAAAGGTGATCCTCTGGCACCGCATAGTAAACCGAAACACCCGCCTCATGGGCGAGCGGTAAATGCGGGTTCCGGTAGCGTTATGATTGATGGAAAACCAGCCGCTCGTATTGGTGATGCAGTGAGTTGTGGCGGTGTGATTGTAGGAGGTTCAAGTGTCAACATTGGTTAATACCCCGTCAATGCTTAAAGCAAGCGTGTATGCATGCCTAGTCATGCTAAGTGGACAAGTACATGCTGAACAAGTTGAAGTTGAAGCCACACCTTTTGTGCAACTAGAGCCGGTTGAAAAAATCGCGGATGACTATGATATCCAGGCGATGACGCCAGAGGCAATATTTGAGCATGGACGTTTGTCTCGCGCTCAGTTCCATTACCAACGAGCTGAAAAATATCTACGTGCAGCGGCGGATCAAGGTATTGTTCCTGCCGCTTATTTATACGCTGTGCTCGTCAGTGATGATGGTAATAAGCTCGATTATTCGTCGGTTGCGCAGCAGTATCTCACGCAGGCCGCAAAGGCGGATTATATTCCAGCCATGAAATTACTGGTTGAAAAAGGCCATTGGTTATCGGCAAATCATCGTACTATTTGGCGCTATAAGTATGAAGAAGCACTAGCAGCTTGGTATGAAAAAGCACCTAAAGACGCAGCATTCAGTCTGTATCAGTACATTTATCCAACAGACAAAAAGAAAGCTGAGCAGTATTTAGAAGAGGCGATTGCGGCGAATGATGTTGATGCCTTGTTACATAAAGCATCGCAAATAGAACTGGCTGAGCGCGGCTTTTATCTTTTCCCCAGCTCTCGCCTTGATGCGGCCGCTGAAGTAAAAAAACAGATTGCCAATGCGGGTGGGATCCCCGGTACTAAGAGTTTATATCGTGATTTTATCCGTCGAGGGAAAAGCCATAAAGCGGTGGCGTGGCGCGAAAAAGCGATTGAACAAGGGGATCTTATGTCTCTTGCTGCCCTGGGGCGTCTGTACACCACAAACTACATGCCTGAAGACGCTGAGTATACTGATGGGCTCGTTTATCTTTCTGCCTACTTGGATGTGGTTGGTCAAGGACGGTTCGTGACTTTGAGAGAGCAGGCAATGGAACAGTTTGAGCTCGCGTCTTCGCGAGTATCAAATGACGTCATTGAAAAGGTAGAACAAAGAGCGGCTGAATTGCGTAGGACACACATTTTCTTTCATTATGATCGCTACTGGCAAAAAACGGCTTTAAAGAAAGAACCCGCAACTAAGCCAGTGAGTTAATTGCGAGCGAGCGTTGTTTCTACTTTCTGAGCGGCCACATCACCGAGTCATTGATACATCGGTTCGATGTTGGTCGTTTCTTTATACGTCTCTCAGTTGTACCTCTCAATTATACCGTTAGACTAAACATCTCTGCCATCGACATCGCAATATTGTTATCGTAATACGCCGCCTCGTTAATAAAGTGCGGATACGCAGTGTACTTTCCTTCCCAAGCGACTTCGCGACCGTCAAAGCACATGAATAAAGGATCGCCAGGTACTATCGGCTCAAAGTCTTTGTCTTGCACGTTTTGGTGCACCATACCGATGCGCTCTCCTTGTGCATTTTGGGGTAGATGTAAGGTTTCTTTATAGCGATAAGCCTTTACTTGCGCGGGCAGCTCTGGCACCTTATCGATATTAAAAAGATGCACAAAATCGAGAATATGCGTCGTCATTTCTTGCATGGACTCCATTACATCATGGCGTAATACGGATTGCGGTTGAGGACCAACCTCAACAATGACGCCTTGCTTCGCCACTGAGCATAAAAAAGCGTGTTGAAGCGGCTCGAGATGATCTTCTACTAAAATAATGGCATCGGGCATACGCTCACTGATATAGGCAGCAAGCTGTTTATTGAATGTGTCTAATGCGAGCAAAATGAGCGTAGGCCCCATGTTGCTGGTGGTGTTGTGTAAATCCATGATGAAATCGACGCGAGGATCGCCTTTAGGACCTAGCTGTTGATTGAGGACTTTTGCGCGACTTTGCTCGTAGTTTGTTAAGGTAAGATCGGCGAGCCCTTGAGGATCGAATTGTCGATTTAAGTCGCAATCGAGATAACGTTTGTTTGCATGATAAGCCGACGGATTCGCGAACACATGCTCCGTTGAAAAACTATCCCGAGTCGTAACAGATGTATTGGTTTGCCACTGTTTTAGTGCGTAAATCCCGCTAAACTCATTGCCATGGGTGCCACCGACGATGGCCACTTGACTGAAGCGACTCATGAGAACTCCTTGTGTTGAATGGAAAAACATCCGCTTATGTCGTGGTGCTAGCTTAGCATCGATACTGGTAGAGATTAATAGAATAATTTTTCTTT
>NZ_MUFG01000049.1:0-6425 GCF_001996065.1 Salinivibrio sp. MA351
GCTGAGGCTGTTGCTGCATTGGGTTGCTTGACTTTGAGCTCAAAGGGTATGCCGCCGTAATTAACGACCGCTTTGGCAAAAAGCTTTATTGCTTGAGAGGGGCTAAGTCCCATGTTCTCGCAAACGTGAGTAAACGCTAACTTGGTGTCGTGGTCAATTCGGGTGCTCAGCATTTCGTTTTTCATAACATCACCAAATATGTGAATCTGTAATACAATGTGATACAAAGTATAGCAAAAGCATGTGACAATGCCAAGCAGGGCGACCCATTTTTCGTTGTGCCTGCGGCTTCACTACAAATGGGCACCTGTTGGCGGCGTTAAGTTTAAATGGAGGTAAACATGAGCTCTGGGTTACATTCCATAGAAAATGAAAAAGTAATATTCTATGTGGATACAGAAGAATGTGGTCGTAAGTATATGTCGGCCAGTCGATCATCGTATAAGGGTAGCAATTATAAAATCGTCTTTGTCGATGCTATGAAGTTTTTAGCTCTCTGGAAAAATGACCCAGGTAAGCAAGAATATCAACTATCTTCAGGTGATAAATCTGCATGGGAATCAGATTACAGATATCCTGCTGCTGAATATGGATTCTCTCATGGACTTTCTAACCCAGTACCTTTAGCGTTCCCTCATTGCCAAGAATCTGAATATGGTCCTTATGCTTCCTTCAGCAATGGAATTACCAGAACAATATGGCTATTGTCGAAAGGAGCTAAATCATTCCCCTTAGAAACTGACAATGAATCAGCACAACTATTTGTCAAATATGCGGGGGTTGGGAAAGGTATATTTAGTGCTGAAGAGTATAGAAACTTAACAAAGTTATGAAATTGACCTCAATAAGCTGCGCTTCTTTCGGCAATTTATAACGGCGTTATACGCCCATTGAGAATTGAGTGATTTTTAGATCAGAGATGTTATGTCAATAAAAAATATACAAAAATTAAAACGATTCGGTATCTTTCATAATCACACGAACACCAATGCCAAGGATTTTGGAAAATACAACCTGTTTTATGGTTGGAACGGTAGCGGGAAATCTACGCTTTCAGGTATATTTAGGTGCATCGAAAATAAATCTAATTCAGGAAAGTTCCCTTCTTCTGAGTTTATAGTAGGTATTGACGGCAGCACCGAAATTACACAATCGAATATCGCTCAATCTAGCCTAAACGTATACACCTTCAATCAAGACTTCATTGACGAAAATATTTCATGGAATAGCGTTGTCAAAAGTATTTTACTTGTGGACAAAGCCAAAATTGAAGAGCGCAAAAAGCTGGAAGAGTTGAAGAAAGAGCAAAGAACCGATTCCGAAGCGTATAGTAAAGAAGAGTCAGAAATAAAGAGCCTGGAAGGCGCCATTTCAAAATTTGGAACTGATAGCGCTCGTCGCTTGAAAATGAGCCTCCAATCTATTGATACGTCCGATAGCCATTATCTTAATTATAATAGAAAAAAGTTTGAATCTTTTATCACCTCAAACCTTCAAGCAACGAAAACAGAAGCCCCGCTTCTTGATGAAGAGAAAATTRTCGAATTAACCAATGCGGCTAAACCAAATCAAAAGAGCCCTATCAGTTTCACTAAACAGAGCATAAGTAAGGAAACTTTTTCCAAGGCGAAAGATCGCCTTGATGATCTTCTAAATACCAGTGTGGTGAGCAAAACCATTCAACGGTTTGTTGAGCATGGAGATATAAAATCTTGGGTGGAGACCGGCCTTTCTCTTCACAAGCGTCACGATACAAACCAATGTGAATTTTGCGGTAACACCATCACTGAAGAGCGGATCAAACGGCTTGAGGCCCATTTCAATAATGATTATAAAGCCTTCCAAGAGCGGCTTGTAAAGGCTGATAGCTGGCTTTCAGGTCAATACATACAAGCTCCAATGCTTCCTGCGGCAGGTGACTTTTACGAAGAACTTAAAAAGAAATACAGTGAAGCCTGTGCAGATTTGGAAAAAGCTATTATAGACCTGAACGAAGAAATATCAGCTTGGCACACTGCCCTGAAGAAAAAGACTGAAAATCCGCTTGAAACAGATCGTTCAATAGAGGCTATCAAAGAATCGTCCATACAAACTTTCAATGATGCCATGGCCGCTATTAGTGCAACTGTTGAAAAACACAATCACAAATCAGCCAACTTTAAAGAAGAAACAGACAAAGCCAAGAAACAGCTTGAGCTTCATTATGTAACCACTGAAGTAAAGGATTTTGGTTACCACGACAAGAAAGTTGAGGTTGCTAAACGCGCAGCCGAAAACAATGATTTAAAAAGAGCGATAAATAATAGAAATACCGAAATTCGAACTCTTGAAGAGTCGCTGTCAAATGAAGGTTTGGGGGCTGATCAGTTTAACGAATCGCTCCACAAGTTTCTTGGTCGCAGTGAAATAACTCTTCATTTTAATCCGGAAAAAAAGGGTTATGAAATACTTCGGAATGATACCGATCTGGTGGAAGGGAATCTGAGTGAAGGTGAGAAAACTGCCATTGCGTTCGTTTACTTTATAACCAAGCTAAAAGAAAACGACAACAAAATAGAGAACACTATTGTTGTAGTCGATGATCCAGTATCAAGCTTTGATTCAAACCACCTGTTCCATGCATATTCGTTCCTTAGAAGTAATTGTGATAAAGCAAAGCAATTATTTGTATTTACACACAATTTCACCTACTTTAAATTAATTAGAGATTGGTTTGAAGGGGTAAACCGTAATAGGAAAAGAAAGCATCCACCTAAAGAACCAAGTGCGTTCTTTTATACCATTGAGGCGTCAACAGCAATTCCCCGTCATTCGACATTCAAAGACGCTGATCCCAGCTTAGTGAACTACAACTCAGAATACCATTACATTTTTTCAAAGCTCTATGCATACAGAAATAGCCCAGAATTATCACGGGATGAGGCATTCTTGACGGCTAATCTTGCGAGGAAATTGCTTGAATCTTTCTTTAGCTTCAAGTTTCCAAAGTATCGAAGTGATATTGCCCAGTTAATGGATCGTGGTCTGAAGGGTTGCGAAGTTACGGATGAAGCGACAAAGGAAAAGATTTACCGATTCATCAATAAATATTCTCATAGTATTGTTATTGAGATTAATGAGGAATCTTCGGAAAACCTTGTTGGTGAAAGTCAAAATGTGATTGGTGATATTTTTGCTTGGCTTCAAGAAGTCGATGAGGTTCATTATGATGAAATGCTTGAAGTTGTGCAATGATTAGTGACTAAGCGTATAACAAGGCCAGGCACGGCGACGTCTTTTTCGTTGCGGCTTCGCCTCCACTACAAAGCCACGCATGCTGCATGCGTTAAGCATCTAAAGTAAGTATGGAGAATAGAGCTTGTATTTTTATGTGGATGAAAGTGGACACACTGGCCCGAATCTTTTTGATGAGGCCCAGCCAATACTCTATTACGGCGTATTGTCGAGTAAAATAAATTTGGATGCAGCTGCAGAAGGTAGAGTAAAGAAAATCAGAAAGAAGCTTGGGGTTAAGAGGCTTCATGCATCTGAGCTTGGCAATGGAAAATTAGTAACAATAGTCAAAGATATTGAATCATTGAGAAAACGCTATGATCTCCGGTTTGATATTTATCGCGTGGCTAAAGTCGATCACGCTCTTATTAGTTTTTTTGACCAAGTATTTGATCAGGGTGTGAACCCAGCAGTCCCTTGGACGTCTTATTGGACCCCAATGCGGTATGTATTACTTTTAAAATTAGCCTCATTGTTTGATGAGGAGCTATTGAAGGCGGCATGGGCAGCTAGAATAAATCTAAAAACCAATGAAGCTAATGCCTCCTTAGTAGATATATGTAATACGCTAATATCTAGAGTCGACAGCTTACTTGATGAGCGGTCTCGTCAAGTTATCACTGACTCCTTAACGTGGGCTGCTGCGAATCCAGACGAAATATATTACAACGTAAAAAACAAGAAGGATCTATTACAAATAACGCCCAACCTGATTGGCTTTCAATCAGTGATGCACGGCATCGCATCTAGATTGCTAAAGAACGGGAAGACAGCGTCACAAATAATTGTTGATCAGCAATCACAGTTTAATACTGCGCAAAAGAAACTCTCAGATTTTTACGCAAAAGGGAGAGGTCTTCCTTTGGTTAACGGTCCGGGGCTCCCTAAAATTGATTTTAGTGGTATGCCGGAAACGCCTATTTCGTGTACCGCTGGTACTGATAGCACTGGTCTTGAATTGGTAGATATATACCTCTGGGTCTTTAAGAGGTTTATGGATGAGAAAGAGTTAGCGCCGGAGCTATTTTCTCTTATTAAAGGCCAATTACACCGTGGGCTCACCGATGAGGTGTCTATCAATGCAATAGCAAGTCGATGGTCTAAATGGTTCGAAGAGTTACCTGACCCTACTGATGAACAAATGGAAAAAGGTAAAGAAATGCTGAGGATGGATGAGGAAAGGAGGCTCCTAGCTGTAAATGGAAATGCTTAATACAATGTTAGCTGCACGGGAGGCAACTTGGAGAAAAAGGGATTCCACATAGCGCATGAAGCATCCTTAGTCGTTTCAGATGAATATACCGGATTACATGGTCGTGACGAGTACAATGCTGCTGTTGCTCACGTTTGCGATTTAATACGCGCATCATATTCGTTATTCATGAACGGTAGCTTTGCGCCTTCTCTTTTTTTATCTATCACGATATTTGAAGAAATCGCTAAGATAAAAGCAGGTCACATGCGTGCGTGGGGAGATGAGCGAGAAAAAGTAAAACGTGGTAAAGATCCTCTTTTCCATCATGCCAAAAAGCACGAAATCTCGGTTGACCCTATTTACTTAATTGGTGATCGCATTGCAAAAAGCATAGGTGCTGAAAGAGCAAAAGAGATATTTGAGGGTTATGAATCTGGTAAGTATTCATCGCTCAGAGAAGAGTCATTGTACTTTGCACGCACAAATAAAGGGTTGCAAATTCCTGCAAATAGCGTAGATCTGCGTTTGGCTGCGGAACATTTGCTGATCGCAATTGAAATCTATTGCGATGAGTTTTGGGGTATGACTGCAGAAGCGTCTGAAATATGTGATACAACTGATGAATTATATTTGGAAGTCGAGGCTGCACTTAAAGGCAGCTAACAAGCAACTGCAGCGGATCAAATTTCGCTGCGCTCAATTTGCCCGCTGAGTTGGGCGTTATGTAACTTAATTGAAATCGGAGTAGGTCATCAAGCAATGAAGATTGAATCAAATAAAGTTTTGGAAATGGTATCTGCTTTCGTCTTACTCGGGGTTTCTATTTACTTTGGCTACAATAGTAAGCCTGCCGAAATGGGATTAACCATTGCAGCAGGATTTCTCGGCTTAGTATTCGCGAATCTGGATAAATTCAAAAGTTTTAAAGCAGCTGGCGTTGAAGCACAACTTAGAGAAGAGCAGATCAAAGCGGTATTAGAAAAGGAAATAGAATCTCCTACTGATTTGTTTGACGAAACCGAATCTCAGGTACCTAATGTTAATCTAGTCCCTGACAATGCTAAATCTGTTTTAGAGTCTTTACAAAGCCACGAATATACGTGGCGCTATGTTTCAGGAATATCAAAAGAAACTAGTTTGACTCGAGTTCAAGTTAAAGAGTCACTTCAGTGGCTTTCAGAACATGGTTATGCAAAAAAATCTCTTGGGAAAAACGGCGAAATTTGGGCGTCTACTCAAGAAGGTCGTTATCTTTATGCAGTAATCTGTTTTGACGGGGTTCCAGTTGCATAACAAACGAGTATGTCGTCAATCCTAAATTTTAGCGAGATTTTTATCCCACATCACGCCGTCTCTGAGCATCGAATTTAAGATCACTACCATCTTGCGCACACAGGCAATAATGGCGACTTTTTTCGGCTTTCCAGCGGCGACTAATCGGGTATACGTCGCTTTAAAAACAGGATTACATTGCATCGCAGACATCATCGCCATATACAACACGGTACGAACTTGAGCACGTCCACCTTGGATCACTCGTTTGCCTTTATATCGCCCACTTTCTTTTGTCACGGGTGCAACACCAATGAGTGATGCCGCTTGTTTGTTAGTTATATAGCCCAGCTCAGGGACGTTACTGATGATAGATGCTGCCGCAATGCTGCCAATGCCAGGCACGCTTTGTAAGAGCGTATTTTTAGTCTGATATTCAGGGCATACTTCAATCAACTTCACGAGTTTTTGTTCGATGTTGGTGATTTGATTTTTTATCGCAGTGAGCATGGGTTTGATGGTTGAATGCAAGGTTTTGGGCAGTATCTGCAAGCGGTTCTTTTCCATCGTTTGCATAGATAGGAGCTGGTTTCTCCTGATGACTAAATCACTCATTAAACGTATATTTTCCGCCTTGATAATGGTGATTTCAGGCTTAATGGCGTCGCCATAATGTGCGATTAAC